>CAJGCL010000006.1 GCA_904501675.1 Clostridiaceae bacterium | reverse complement strand
GTTATCAGTATACTTTCCGCCGATTTCGATTATGTTGTAATTGATGGTGAGGCAGGCATTGAGCAGATTAACCGCAGAGTTATGGAAAAGGTTACTCATTTGCTCCTTATTACAGATGCAAGTAAAAAGGGCACACAAGTTATATCAACTATTAAAAATGTTGCTGATGAACTTGTCATGTACAAAAAAATTGGTGCAATTGTAAACAGATTGCCCGATGAAAGTGTGTTGGAGCATATAAACACAAATGGAATCCCTGTTTTATCGTATATCAAGAGCGACAAAAACCTTGTTATATATGATATTGAAGGTAAAAATATAACAAAACTTCCTGGTGATTCTGAGGTTGTTGAAGGTGCGAGAAAAGCGCTTTGCGAATTAGGTATTATTTGATTTTTAGAGGTTGAATATGAAAGATTTAAAGCATCTTTATGAATTTGAAAAACTTTTGCAGGAAGCTAACAACGAGCTTGTGCAAAAAGCAAAAAATGATGGCGGTATAGCATTGGGATATACCTGCTATCATATTCCTGAGGTTTTACTCAATTGCGGTAATTGCTTTTCTGTAAGGCTGCGCGCCCCAAGAACAGGTTCAATGGATATTGCTACATATTATATGAGCAACTTCCTTTGCGGCTATTCAAAGGCTATTCTTGAAAGAGCGATTGAGGGTGGCTACAACTTTCTTAATGCACTTCTTGCTTCTGAAACTTGTTCTGAAATGAACAGAGCGGCAGAGCATTTTGAATTGCTTGATTTAGTTCCTAATGATAAATTCTTTGTTACATTCCTTGATGCACCATTCAAGGTTGAAGCTCATACCATAAAGCATTATGTTAAGCAGACTAGGACAAAAATACTTGATATGCTTACATCAGTTTACGGTGTAGATACATCTGATGAAGCTCTTTTAAAGGCCGTGGAAGAGCATAACGAGGTTTGCCGTCTTATAACAGAAATAGGTGAGTATAGAAAAGAGGAAAATCCTCGTATAACAGGCTATGAATATCACATTCTTAACCTTATTACATATTGTTGCCCTAAATCGCTTATTCTTCCGGCTTTAAGAGAAACTGCAGAGGAGCTTAAAACAAGAGAGCCTGATGCTAAAAAGAATTATAGAGCAAAAATCGTTGTTGTTGGTTCTGAAATGGATGACCCAGAGTTTACTTCACTTATTGAAGATAGTGGCGCTCTTGTTGTTGCTGATAGATTCTGCTTCGGTGCTTTGCCTGGACGTCAGGAAATAGTTATAAATGAGGGCGAGGATGTACTTACTCAGATTTGCACTCATTACCTTAAAACAAGCCAGTGCCCTCGTTTTATGAGCCATGAAAAGGTTCAGGAGCGTAGAGATTATATTAAACAGCTTGTTGATGAATATCACGCAGATGGCGTTATGTATGAACAGCTTAAATTCTGCGAATATTGGGGCTATGAGCGTGCATTGGCGTCATATGTAATGAGTAATGACTATGGCGTACCAACTGCTGCTGTTGACCGCCAGTATACAGCTTCTGCATCAGGTCAGCTCAGAACACGTGTACAGGCATTTGTAGAAAGCCTTGAAATTAAAAAGATTCAGAAAGAAAAGGAGAAAAAACAGAATGGCTGAATACGGAAAATTATATAAAAAAGATACTGCCATTCTGAAGCATAGAGAGTGGCGTGGCTTAAAGGATACAATGTACGACTACTATCGTTGGCTTGTAACCTGGAAAGATATGATTAAAATGGTGCTTAAAGCGCCTATATCAACTGTTAAAGGCTTGTGGCGCTATCGTTGGATGGCATCCTATCTTTCTGCACCATCTTTTATAGACAGGCACGTTGCAGGTCTTCGTGGACCTCAACTTCGTATGGCTCATTTGCACTACAATATGATTGTTAAGCACACAACTCATTTAATTAATATTTCTTTCCGTGCCGATGAAAAAATCAATCCTAACAACAAGCTGTCAAAGCGCATTGTTCTTATGGATGAAATTGTTCCTAACGAGGTGTTTACAGGCTTCCCGAACCTTATTCCAATACCACTTCAGACTTTGCCGATTTTCTTGTCTTCAATGGTCGACCAGCAGATTACACCGCCATATCTTGAGGTTACAGAAAGCTTTGGTGTTCCTGCTGACGTTTGTCCTTTGCCAAGTGCGGAAGCAGGCGTTGCAATTGAGGATGATTACCCTAAAATGGGCTGCTGTATGATTGGTACAAATATGCCTTGCGACGGCTCTATTATGAACTCATCATATCTTGACAGACGTCTTAATTTACCTACATATTTCTTTGGCGTTCCTCTTCGTTATGATGGTGAAGATGTTCAGGAATATGCTGTGGATGAGATTAAAGGTCTTATTGATTTTATAGAAAAGCAGACAGGTGAAAAATTTGATTGGGATGCATATTTTTCACGTATGAAGCAGTATAACGAGCAGCTTGAATACGAGCGTCAGAAGTGGGACGTAAACAAAACTCCATATCCTCAGATGACAGGTGCTTGCTTCTGGCTTTACAGAATTTTCTACTTTAACCTTTCTGGTGGAACAAACGAAAAGTTCCTTAAGGTAGATAAAAAAGTAAATAAAATTATGATGAAGGCGTATGAGAACAAAACTCCTGTTTCTAAAGAAATGCGCCATAGAACAGTTGTATGGAGTTGCCCTGCAAACTACTACACAAGCTTTGCTAACTGGCTCGAAAACTGTTGGGGTATGAACGTTGTTATGGATATGGAAACAATGATTTCTTACCTTGAAATAAATACAGAGGATAAAGAGCAATCTCTCAAAGATCTTGCAAAAACATATCAGCGTTCAATCATGCGTAAGCATACAAAGGGTGGCTACAAAAATGTAGTTGACGAGCTCTGGCGTATTGTTGAAGAGTATAAGGCAGATACAGTTATTATGTATGACCAGATTTCTTGTAAGGGTATGGATGGCCTTGCAGGTATATTTGATGATCAGGCAAGAGAACGTAACATTAACTTTATCTGGGTTAAACAAGACCTTATGGACCCACGCACAATTTCAAGAAGAGATATGCGTGAACAGGTTAATAAATATATGCAGACTGTTCTTCAGGAAGAGCCTATTGATGCTTCTCTTCTTGATTTTGAAGATGATTTAGCTTGGTAAGGAGATTATAAAATGAAATATTTTGGTGGATGCGACGTAGGTTCAACATATACAAAATGTGTTATCCTCGATGAAAACGGCAATATAGTTGCTAAAGTTACAAACAGAAGCAAAATAAACCCTGTAGCAAGCGCAGAAATAGCTTTAAATGACGCTGTTTCTCAGGTTGAAGGACTTTCTTCAGCTGAGAAATTATCATACCTTATTGGTACAGGTTACGGCAGAAATAAAGTACCTTTTGCTGATGAAAATATATCAGAAATCAGTTGCCACGCTATGGGTGTTCACGTAACTAATCCTGATGTTAAGGCTATTATTGATATTGGTGGACAGGACGTTAAGGGTATTTCAATTGATACAGATGGTACAGTTAAAAACTTTGCCATGAACGATAAATGTGCAGCGGGTACAGGTAGATTCTATGAGGCTATGGCTAATGCTTTTGAAATGAGCCTTCCTGAGTTTTCAAGACTTTCACTTGAAGCCAAAAACACTATTCCGATTACTGCTCAGTGTACAGTTTTTGCTGAAAGTGAAGTTATTTCTCTCGTTGGCGAAGGTAAGCCTATGGATGAAATTGCTGCAGGTATTCAGCTTGCTGTTGCAAAGCGATGCTTTGTTATGGCTAAAAAAGCAGGTGCTACCGATAGTATTACTCTTACTGGTGGTTGCGCTAAAAACGATGGTCTCAAAAAAGCAATTGAAAAAGTGCTTAAAATTAAGGTTGTTGAGCTTTCAACAGACCCTCAGCTTATGGGTGCTTTAGGTGCGGCAGAATATGCTCGTCAGAAGGGTATGGCAAAGGAGAATTAAAATGGATATTGTTTTGATTATATTAGCAGTTATCCTTGCATTTTTTGTAGTTACTTTTGCTATATATTGGTTCAACATTGATATGAAGCTTGTTCGCAAGGTTTATGACCTTCTTCAGAAGCACTACGATAAAATGAAACGAGATAAAAAGCTGTAATGGATTTATTTAATTCTCTTATTAAAAGAACAGAAGAAGTTATTTCAGATAATACTAAAACAGTCCACAACTTCGATTCGCATCGGTTGTGGACTGATGTCGGTTACAATCAGGTTATTCTTCAGAAAGACACTGCATTCGAACTTGACGGGGTTGGTTTTACACTGGTTACAACCGAAGATATAAATGACGTAGTTGTAGTTGTAGGCGACGAACTTAAAAATATTTCGTCGAATACCAAGTATGCAAGAGTTGCTATTGTTCAGATTGAAGACGAGGATGACGCCCAGAAGCTTCATGACACAATAAAAAAAGCAGAGTATGTGAAATATAACTGCTATCCTGATGGCTATATGATGCGTTCAGCTTCATCTTCCAATAAAGAAAGTGTTCGTGTTTCCAAAACTGCATTGAAAAACAACATTTCTTTTGGATCTGTCGGTAACCTTTTTATCAGAAAATACAAGGAAATTCCACAGGTTAAAGGCGTTAGAGTAATCTTTGTTAACACTGATGTAGTAGATTATACTGCGCTTCAGGAAATTGCAGAAATGACAAGGGAAATAACCAATACACTTAATAAGGTTATGGATAATCTTGAATTTGATTGCGCAAATTGTAATCTGAAAGAAATTTGTGATGAAGTTGAGGGGATGAGAGAACTTCATTTTAAATCGAGCAAAGGTGAAGCGCAAAATGGATAAGCAAAGTGTAATTTCATTTTTTGATAATTGTGCACCTCGTTGGGATGAAATAAGTGTTCAGAATGATGCTGTTTTGCAACAGATTCTTGATTATGCTGGTGTTAAATTAGATGTAACACTTCTTGATGTTGCTTGTGGAACAGGTGTGCTTTTTGATAAATATATTGAGCGGGGAGTAACAAACTTAACTGCCATTGATATATCACCTGAAATGGTCAAAAAGGCACAGGAAAAGTACAAGAAAGTCAATATTATTTGTGGTGATGCCGAGGAATATAAGTTTGACGAAAAGTTTGATTGCATTATAGTTTTTAATGCCTTTCCGCATTTTGTTAATCCGCAACTTTTATTTAAAAATCTTGTTGCTCATCTTGACAATGGCGGCAGATTAACTATTGCTCACGGTGCAAGTAGAGAGGAAATTATAAAATGTCATTCAGGTGCTGCTGATTTAGTATCAAATATACTACCAATAGCAGAAAAACTTGCAGATTTAATGAAAGATTATCTTACTGTTGATACTGTAATTTCAGATTGTGAAAAGTACATTGTATCAGGTGTAATAAAATGAAATTATAATAGAAGAAAACATAAAGTAAAAGGAACCCACGAATTTGTGAGTTCCTTCTTTTTTGTGCAATAGGGCTCGATGGGCTCTGCCCATCATTCGCTACGCGAACACCCGATTATGTTCGGCTTCGCCGAGAAGGTTCGAGCCCTAATATTTTTTAAACAAAAACAAAAGGAACCCATATTTAATGGATTCCTTTTATTTGGTGGGAACAATAGGGCTCGAACCTATGACCCTCTGCTTGTAAGGCAGATGCTCTCCCAGCTGAGCTATGCTCCCGAATGCTTGTGTATTATACTATATGTTTTCGGGAAAATCAAGGGTTTTTCTTCATTTTTCCAAATATTCAACAAGTTCTTTTAACACTTTCTCGCAATCGCTTCTGCCTAATGTGTAAAGAGCGTTTAATATATCAGGATTTTTCTCTGTTGCTTTCGTTCTTATAACCTTTGATGGTCTTATAACGAAAATTTTTCCATCCTTTTCAAGCTTATCAATCAAATCATATTGCTCTGAATATATGTAGTTCCTGTTTTTTAATGTTTCGCAAAATTCAGGGTATTCTTTATAAAATAGTTTTGTGAATTTAATTGTTCCGCTTTTTCTGAATCCGAAAGGACGGGTAAGCACAACGATAAGTTTATCATAGCCCTCATTTAAACAATATTCAACAGGTACGCTGTCTGCAACACCGCCGTCAAGGTATGGAGTGCCGTCGATTTCAACATTTCGTGATAAAAACGGAAGTGAGCCTGATGCCCGCAGAAATTCCATACACTTATAGTCAGCTAAATCGTTTATTTCAGGGTATTCTGCTTTGCCTGTTTTAAGGTTTGTAACAACGGCTTTTAAAGTCGTTTTATTACTTTTGTATGTTTCTAAATCCATTGGGTCGAGTCTGTATGGTAAGTCATCAAAATAAAACTGCTTGTCCATAAGGTCGCCTGTTTTTAAAAGTGAGCGCCATCCAACAAAGCGGTTATCTGTTGAATATTTCAAGTTGTAGCGCAATACACGACCGGTTTGCTTTGATTTGTAGTTTATACCAAAAAGTGCACCTGCAGAAACGCCAATACAAAGGTCTGTTTCGATGTTGTTTTCAAGCAAAACATCAAACACACCTGCATCATATATAGCGCGCATCGCACCACCTTCAAGTACCAGAGCCGATTTCATTAGAGCTTTACCTTCTTCTCAGTTGATTCGTTCATTATAAAGAGTAATATGCAGAAAGCGAGTAACACATATGGCGTTATTTTAAATGTGGTTGCTGTTGCTACAAAGCCGAAAATTAATTGTACAAAAAATCCTATACCATATGCGCCACCCATATGAAAGCCTGTAATATCTGCCGAGAACTTTTTGCCAAAGCGCGCAGGTACACTATGGAGAATGCTTGGGAATATGGGACCAAAACCGAATCCGATTAAAAGAAGACCTGCTGATGCGATTTCTCCTATTGGTAGTGATAAAAATAATAAACCCAAGAATGAGAATATAATTCCACCACGTATAAGTGCTTTGTCGTTGGCTTTTATTGAAACAAAGCCGGAAACTAATCTGCCGAGCATTATTCCGCAATAGTAAAGTGAAATCCATCTTGCAGCTATTGCAGGGTCGCTACCGTAAACGTTAACAAGGTAGCTTGCACCCCAGGTTCCTATTAAAAACTCCATGCTGCAGTAAAAGCCCTGGGAAAGTATGCTTGTGATAAGTCCTTTGATTTTAAAAATGTTTAATTTCTCGTTGGATTTATCTTTCGTTTCTTCTTCAATGTCGATATTTTGCTTTTTATCAAATGCTATCCATTTTTTAAGAAATAAACCGACAGCCAACGCGATCGAAAACTGCATTAATGATATAATTCTGTATGCACTACGCCATGAATTACCGCTATCTAAAACGAAAGAGAGAACAAGAGGACTTATTGTTACGCCTAATCCCCAACAGCAGTGAAGCCAGCTCATATGACGAGCTTTGAAGTGAAGAGAAACATAGTTATTAAGGCCTGTATCAATAGCACCTGCGCCATAGCTCATTACAACTGTAAAAATCATCATAACAACGATGTTGGGTGCAAAACTGATGCCTAAAAGACCTAAAGCAGTTAAAAGGATAGATACTAAAGTTACTTTGGGTGTACCGAATTTTCTTATAACGTAGCCTGCAAGAAAGCTGACGCCACCGGAGCATACGCCTGTAATTATACCGTAAACAGAAGCAAAGCTTTCGGGAATCTGAAATTCGGTATGTACAACAGGCCAAGCGGCACCAAACATAGAGTCAGGAAGCCCTAATGAAACAAATACAACGTAAATTATAACTAAAAGAGAAATCATTTTAAAACCTCTTTGATTTTTTTAAAATTATATCATAATTTTTATGCTGTAACAATAGAAAATACTTTTTAAAGTTTATATTTTGTGGTATAATCGCTTTGGTGATGAAAAATATGATTAAAGTAATGTTTGTTTGCCACGGCAATATTTGCCGTAGCCCTATGGCAGAGTTTATATTCAAGAAAATGGTGGCTGAAAAGGGAATGGCTAATGATTTTTATATTTCCTCTTCTGCTACAAGCACCGAGGAAATATGGAATGGGGTAGGTAACCCTGTTTATCTGCCTGCTAAAAGGGAATTACTCAAGCACGGCATTTCCTGTGAGGGTAAAAGAGCTGTTCAATTGAAATACTCTGATTATGAAAAATATGATTATTTTATTGGAATGGACAGAGCAAATATCAGGAATATGAATATAATACTAAAGGGCGATAAAGATAGTAAAATTTATAAACTTATGAGCTTTACTGAAAACGGTGGAGATGTTGCAGACCCTTGGTATACAGGGGATTTTGAGATAACATACAACGATATTTATAATGGTTGTAAAAGTCTTCTTGAATTTTTGTTGAGGTGATTTGATGAAAATGGTGTTACTTACTGCCTTAGGCGTTGGCGGTGCAACAATTTTCGGGTCTTTAATTGGATTCGTTTTTAAAAAAATATCACATAAATTCAGTGATATTGTGCTTTCCTTTGCGGCGGGTGTTATGCTTGCGGCTGCGGTTTTGGGGCTTGTTATTCCGTCTGTTGAATATGGCGGGAAATATGGCGTTTTAATTACAATTATAGGTATTTTTGTAGGCGCTGTCTGTCTTAATCTTTTGGATAAATTAGTTCCTCATATGCATAAGCTCGTTGGCGTTGATGCAGAAGAACATAAAAATAATTCAAACTTAAATAAAGTTCTTTTGTTTGTTACTGCAATTGCAATTCACAATCTTCCTGAAGGTATTGCAGCAGGCGTTGGTTTTGGTTCAGGTAACGATACTGAAGCACTGCTTATTGCAGGTGGTATTGCTCTTCAGAATATCCCTGAAGGTATGGTTATAATCGGTCCCATGCTTGCGGCAGGTGTTTCGCCGCGCAGAACCTTCGTCTGTGCTATGGCAACAGGTCTAGTGGAGGTTTTTGGTACACTTTTAGGGTATTTTGCGGTAAGCCTTGCATCGTTTATTCTTCCCTTTGCTCTTGCCTTTGCAGGTGGCACAATGCTTTATGTTGTAAGTGATGAAATAATACCTGAAACGCACGCCCATGGTAACGAACGAGGTGCAACATATTCTCTGCTTGTTGGCTTCTGCCTGATGTTATTCTTTGATGTTATTTTAGGTTAATTTATGAAGTACACTAAGATAAAAAAAGGTCGGTTTATATCACGACCAAACAGATTTATAGCCAAAGTAAAAATAGAAGGCATAGAAGAGATAGTTCATGTCAAAAATACAGGTCGTTGTAAAGAGATTCTTTTAAAAAACGCGACTGTGTATCTTTACGAGTCAGATAACCTTTCGCGTAAAACAAAGTATGATTTGATTGCGGTTGAAAAGGAAACGAAAAACGATACTGTTCTTATAAATATGGATTCACAAATTCCTAATGATGTTGCAGAAGAATGGCTTAAAGGCGGTGCGCTTTTTTCGAAGAATGCCACGATAAGACGTGAGTTTACATACAACAAATCAAGGTTTGATTTTTATATTGAAGACAATGGTCGTAAAGCGTTCCTTGAAGTAAAAGGTGTTACGCTTGAAAATGATGGCGTTGCCTCTTTTCCGGATGCGCCAACCGAAAGAGGAATAAAGCATATCAACGAGCTTGTTTGTGCTTTTCAGGACGGCTACGAGGCATATGTTCTTTTTGTTATACAGATGAAAGGTGTATATAAATTTACGCCTAATGATATAACCCATAAAGCCTTTGGTGATGCTCTTAGAAGTGCTCAAAAAAATGGCGTTAAGATACTTGCTGTTGACTGCGTTGTTTCACCTGATGAAATTTCAATCGATAGCAAGATTCCTATTGAATTATAGCGTATGTTATGATAAAATTCTGAAGATAAAAATATGCACCAAGGCTATCAGTAGTCTTGGTGTTTTGGTGGGTTAATATGATTTTTACTGTTTTGGTTTGTTGTATAACGGCGCTTTTAGTGTTTTTATCTGTTCTGTTCAAACCGGATATAAAAATAGGAAAATTCAAATTTGGGACATATTGGATTGTTTCTCTTATTGGTGCGATTGTACTTTTGATAAGCGGAAGCTTACCATTGAATGAGTTTTTTAGTGGTCTTACGGCAGATACTTCTGTGAATCCTCTGAAAATACTTGTTCTTTTTTTCAGTATGACTGCGCTTTCGGTTTTTCTTGATGTATTAGGTTTTTTCAGGTATCTCGCAAATATAGTTTTATCAAAGGCGCAGGGTAGTCAGAGACTGCTTTTTACATTGATGTATATAACAGTTTCTGTTCTTACTGTTTTCACTTCAAACGATATAATTATTTTAACCTTTACACCTTTTATATGCTTCTTTTCTAAGAAAGCAAAAATTAGCCCTATGCCGTATCTTATAGCCGAATTTGTTGCAGCAAACACCTGGAGTATGGCACTTATTATAGGTAACCCCACAAATATTTATCTTGCATCCTCATCGGGTGTTGACTTTATAAGCTATTTAAAGGTTATGCTTTTTCCTACAATTATGGCAGGGTTAACATCCTTTGCGGTGCTGTATTTTATCTTCAGGAAGCATCTTTCAAAGCCGATTGAAATCAGCACTCAAAATGAAAAACTAAGGGATAAAAAGCTTGTTATTTTAGGCCTTATACATCTTGGACTTTGCACCTTTTTTTTAACGGTGAGCTCTTACATAAATCTTCCAATGTGGATAATTTCTGCAGGCTTTGCATTATCTTTATTTATATGTGTTTGCCTTGTTTATCTTAAAAGAAGAAAGAAACCAAATGTTTTATACAGAACTGTTGTAAGGCTTCCCTTTGAGCTTGTTCCTTTTGTACTTTCAATGTTTACAATTGTTTTATCTCTCGATTATGTTGGTGCAACAAATCTTATTGCGAGTTTCCTGAATTCAGTAAGCTCTGTGTTTTCTTTCGGCTTTTTGTCAGTTGCAACTGCAAATATTATAAATAATATTCCTATGAGCGTATTGTTCAGCTCGGTTTTAAATAATGTTTCGTTTGCAGGCAATGAATATCTTAAAGCAGTTTATTCTACTGTTGCGGGTTCCAATATAGGAGCGTACCTTACGCCTGTAGGCGCTCTCGCAGGAATTATGTGGTCATCAATTCTTAAACTGTACGGCATAAAATTATCATTTAAGGACTTTATAAAAAATGGTGTCATTATTGCTGTTCCAACCTTGCTTGCAGCTCTTATAGGTATTGAAATAATTTTATAAAAAAACTCTGTGTTACATTGAATGTAGCACAGAGTATTTTTTTACCTGAATATAAGTGTTGTAACTGAATTCCCTTTTAAAGTTGTTTCATAAATGTTTTTGCTAATTTTTTCGTCGGGTAGCTCGTACCAGCTTTCGCCGTTTTGAAGGTTTCCGCTTGTACGGATAGCTTTAACCGATGATATACATCTGTTTGTGTCATTTAAATCGATTTTAAGGGGCATTTGTGCCGTTTTATCGTTTACGACAACTAACTTTACCTCTTTATCGTTTGTGGCGCACAGGACATCCTCGTTAATATGCTGAATTGTATCGTTAACATTTATGTATCTGCTGAATTGACCCATGCAGTAGTATTTCTGAGTGAGAAGAATTTCTTTTGTATCGTGGTCTGCAAAGGCAAGACCCCAGAAGCCTTTTTCTTTATCTGGAATGCCAAAATCCTTATTACCGCAGTAGCCATTTTCACTTTTATGAAAGTCAATAACGAGCCAAAGCACCCAGGCAGAAGGGGAAAGAGCGTTTATATCGGAAATAATTTTTTTAGAGAGCCACAGACCTGCTCCCATTTCACCTGCGTTTTCACCACTTACGTCGCCCCAGTCTGTTTCGCTCATCCAAAGGTTTCTGCTTTCTTTTTTCATAAGCTCACCAAGGTCTTTTATACGCTCGGTGCCGTATGAATGAGTGCTTATTCTGTCTAAAACATTTTTTACTTCATCTGAATATGCGTTATAAGCTATAATTGCCTTGTCTGTTGAGGTTTCGTCGCTGCCTACGATTTCAATATCAAAAAGACCTTTGCTTTTTATAGTTTTTGCAGTTTCCAAAATTATTTTGTTTTGACTATCACCTGAATCGAAATGACAGCCCTCCTGCTTTTCGCTGAGATAATGCCAATAATCTGTGTTTGGCTCGTTCATGGGTGATATTGAGCTTACTTTAATTTCTAATGTATTATTTATGTACTGCGTAACGTGGGCAAGATATTCTGCGAAGGCTTCGTAGCAGTCATCACGAAGGTTATTCTCATTTGGTTTTTCACCACCTGAAGAGCAACCGCTTTTTGTCATAAAGTATGGCGGAGAGTTTGAGAAAACCTCTACATACGGGTTTTCGGTAGCCTTATAGCAGGCTTTTAAAACATTAAGTTGATTTGAGTCTGCATCATATTTGTATTTATACGAGTTTGTTGTTTTATCATAAATCAGCCAACCTGGAACAATTGAATCAGTACGTGTGATATGCTTGTGTTCAGGGTCATCACCGCCACCAATGTTGTAGCGCATAATGTTAAGGTTGAGACCATCCTTTGAGAAGAACAGCTTTGCTGATTTTTCTGTTAAAGCAGGGGAATAGCCCAGCCTGTTTGCCCACCAGCAAAGGCTTGTGCCCCAGCCTTGAAATTTACCGTTATTTGTTGTTGACGGATTATTAAAATGAATTTTAATTTCCTTCAAATCACCACATCCTCGAAGTGTTATGGTTATATGATAACTGTAAAATTTTGTGTTTTCAAGTGTTTAGGTTGAAACATATGAAATAAAGTATTAAAATAAATTTGTAATCTTAATTATTTCTTAACTTTTTTTGAATTTTATATTGATTTTGGTGTTGTATTCTGTATTCAGGATATAAATCCTGTTATTTCGGAGGAATGAAAATGTATCGTGTTCTTGTTTGTGATGATGATAAGGCAATTCTTGATTCTATTAAGATTTATCTTGATAGCGAAGGGTATGAGGTAATTACTGCATCCGACGGCATAGAAGCTTTGGAGATTGTTGAAAAAAACGAAATTCATTGCCTTGTGCTTGATGTTATGATGCCACGCCTTGACGGATTAAGAACGGCAATAAAAATCAGGGAGAAATATAATTTCCCCATAATCTTTTTATCTGCTAAAAGTGAGGATACCGATAAAATCACAGGTCTCAGCTTTGGTGGTGATGATTATGTTACAAAGCCCTTTAATCCATTGGAGCTTGTTGCCCGTGTTCGTTCACAGATAAGGCGCTATGTAAGTCTCGGGAGCCTTGTGCAAACGGAGAATATGTATGTTACAGGTGGCTTAACACTTAACACCGATACAAAAGAGGTTACTGTTGACGGTGAAGGTGTAAAGCTTACTGCAAGAGAATACAGCATTCTCGAATACCTTATGCAGAATATGGGTAAGGTGCTGTCAAGCTCGCAGATTTATGAGGCAGTATGGAATGAAATTGCCTTTAAAACAGAGAAAACCGTTACGGTACATATTAAAAACATCCGCGAAAAGATAGAGATTAATCCGAAAGAACCTAAATATTTAAAGGTGGTGTGGGGTCTTGGATACAAGGTTGAAAAAATTTAAGTATTCATTATTCACTAAATTTTTGTGCTGGCTGATTGCAATCTGTGCGTTTGCCTGTTGCTTTTCGGTTGCGCTTAAGGTGTTACTTGGCTGCATTGTGATGGGCCCTGAAAATTATTTTAAGGGTACGGATATTTCCTTTTTTGAAACAAGTGGATTTACTAATGCGTATCAGATTGATTTGAATGCTTGTGTGTATTTGTCGAGAAACAATGCAACAGAGCTAAAAAAATCCTTGAATGCACAAAAGGAAGATATTTCAGCGAAAGCTCTTGAGAAATTCCTTGATTATAAGGCAGGAATTATTGAATCAGAGCTTCGCTATGCAGTTGAAAACTGGGATGACAGCTATTATGATTATGATGGCACTCTTGAGGTTACCGTTCCTGAAGAATATGCCACAAAGGTGTATGTTAACATAGATGATCCTGAAAGCATTCAGATTGCGCAAAAGATTCTCGTTAACGCCAAGGGTCAGGAGTTTCTTGTTTACGAGGAGCTTGTAAGAAGCGAAGCGTTTGAAGCCTCACATCCGTTTAACAAGAATGTTGATGTTTCTTTTGATGGCTCTGATTATTCGTATGAATTTAATATTGATATTCCTCTTGAATATAACGAAGAGCAGGCGAAGACATTTATTTCCGAAGAATATGATACCTTCGTTTCGCACAATGTTGATGATACATCTTTTTTCTTTGAAACTCTTCGGGGACTTGAAAGCAAGGAAAATCTTAAATACTATGTTGTAGATTTCGATGGAGATGTGTATTCGAATATTGATTCTATTCCTAAGAATCTTAAGAACAACGAAAGATATGTTCTTGCAAACGGTAAAAATCACGAGGTCAAAGGCTTTGAGCTTTCAAATAGCTATATCGAAGATGATAAAGTCAATATCATTTGCATGTATTATGACGAAGAATTCAAGGCTGATGATGTTTACGGACGTATGTATAGCATTTACAAAACTTCTCAAACAGATAATGTTTTACAAACAGTTGTATTATTTGTGGCTTATCTCCTTATTGCAATTTCAATGCTTTTTATCTGGCTCAGTCTTGTTGGCAAAAAAGCAAATGAAACCAAAACAAAGCTTTTGCTTATTGATAAACTTCCAACAGATTTGCACCTTGCAGGAGCTATCGGTATCGGATTTGCTTTAACTGTATGCCTTCATGATATTCTCTTTTTCGGTTCGGTTTATTTTGATGAAAACATATACACAAGAGAATTCCGTATTATTCTTATTGATGCCTGTATTCTGTATCTGCTATTGCTCACAGAATGGCTTTCATCAGTTGTTCGCATCAAGAAAGCAGAGGAGTCTTTCTTTAAAAGAACATTGATTTATATGATTCTCTATAAAATCTGTTGTGGCGTTGCATATATATTCCGCAAGCTTAAAAAGCTTTTTGAATATAAGCCGAAGGTATTTAAATGGCAGGTTGCTGTATGTTGTGCTTTATTCTTTTTGATTAATGCATTCGTATGCCTGTTTATTTCTTTTGCGGAATGGTTTACAGGCTTTGATGGCATGTTTATGCTTATTTTTGGTGCAATAATTATTGTTTTTGACTTGATTGTTTGCTACTTTGTGATTAAATATATAAATAATCTCGATAAAATTATCGTCGCATCAGGTGAGCATAAAACTGTTGAGTTTACAGATAAGCACATTGAAAAATCACTTCAGACACTTGCTAAAAACCTTGAAAATTCAAATGAAGCACTTGATAAAGCCGTAGCAGAAGCTATTAAAAATGAGCAGATGAAAACACAGCTTATAACAAATGTTTCCCATGACCTAAAAACACCGCTTACTTCCTTGATAAACTATTCAGATTTACTTAATAAATGCGAAATAGAGGACGAAAAAGCGAGAGAGTATATCGGTGTAATCAACGGTCAATCCGCAAAGCTTAAAAGGCTTATTGAGGATTTGATTGAAGCTTCAAAGGTTTCCACAGGTAATGTTCAGCTTAATAAAGCAAAGTTAAATCTTTCTGAGCTTGCAGTTCAGGCAATAGTTGAATTCTCACCCGATTTTGAAAACAATAAGAACGAAATCAAATTCACAGAGCCTGAAAAAGCACCTGTTGTGTTTGCCGACAGCGTTAAAACCTACAGAATTATTTCTAACCTTTTCAGCAATGCGAAGAAATATTCTGCGCCTAATACAAGGGTTTACGCTTCTGTTTATGAGGATGCAAAATACGGCTATTTTGAAATTAAAAATGTTTCAAAGGAAGCGCTTAATATTTCTCCCGAAACATTAACAGAACGCTTTGTAAGAGGGGATGAATCCCGTGCAAATGAGGGTAACGGCTTAGGACTTTCTATTGCAAAAGACCTTTGTAAACTTCAAGGCGGAGAATTAATTATCAATATTGACGGCGACTTGTTCAAGGTTACGGTAAAATTGCCGAAAAACTAAAAATATAGACATTCCGAGGAACTGCCTTGGAATGTCTTTTGTATTTGGTGGAGATAAAGAGATATGAAAGGCTCTGCCTTTCACACTCGCGTACGCTCGTTAATCTGATTATGTTCGGCTTTGCCGAGAGGAGTTCAAATCTCTTCTTGTAACATTAAATCCATAAAATAAACAACCCAACTGTATAGTTGAGTTGTTTATTTGGCGGAGATGAAGAGATTTGAACTCTTGCGCCGTTGTTCACGACCTACCGCATTTCGAGTGCGGACCCTTCAGCCTCTTGGGTACATCTCCATATTTAACAATCGATATTTTATCAAAATATAACTATCATGTCAAGGTGAAAACTGCGTTACAGATGTCGTTTTTCGCTTTGCACTTTGCGTTTTGTACTTTATTGATTTGGTTACAATATATTACATTATATATGGATTTGTTGACTTTTTATATACGAAATGGTAATATCAAACTGTTGTATTACAATGTTTTGAGGTGGTATGCTTGAAGAACAGTTCAGTTATCTTTTTTACTGACTCCAAAGAAAAGCATTCTCGTTTAATTGAAATGCTTGATTTAAATTCAAATTTAAGTATGTGCACTTATTCTTCAGAATCATGGACAGACATTGATTTTTATTCTAATAAAAATGTTTGTTTTGTTATGGATGAAATGCCTCACACAAAGGAATCAAGCTGGATTCTTTCTAAACTTTCTGAAGCAGGACTTTTTGCAGAAATTCCTATTCTTTTTACATCATTTGATGCAATGTATGAGTTTGAAAAATCAGGTTTTGCATCATTTGCTTATGACGTATTTCCTGAACAATTTGATTACGAGTTGGCTTATAGGCGTTTTCAGAATATTGCGGAAATTCGTCAGTTGAAATTCCAAATATACAACCTTACTCAAATTCATACTAAAAGAATTTTAAATCAAACTAATAAACTTAAAGAACAGAATGCAAGGATGCAAGCAATCAACTACGATCTTGTTGAACTTCTTGTTGCAGCTATTGAAAGCCGAGACCTTGAATCAGGTCAACATATTAAAAGAATTCGTTTTTTTACAAAGGCGCTTTTAGATTCTGTTATTGCATCTTGTCCCGAATATAACATAACAAAGGAACAGGCTGAGTATATCTATTATGCCTCATCTGTTCATGATATTGGTAAAATTGCTATACCTGACGCTATTATGCTTAAACCGGGCAGACTTACTCAAGATGAGTTTGAAATTATGAAAACTCATACAACACGTGGTTATGCACTTCTTAATATGCTTGATGGTATTGATGCAGAAAATCCTTATTTCAAGTATTGCCAAGAAATTTGCCACTACCACCATGAAAGATGGGATGGTAGGGGTTATCCGGAAGGGCTTGTTGGTGATGAAACACCAATTTCTGCTCAGATTGTTGCTGTTTGCGACTGTTACGATGCTCTTACAAGCCACAGACCGTATAAATCCGCTATTACTCACGAAGAAGCTGTTGATTTAATTGTTTCAGGTGGTTGCGGTCAGTTTTCACCTAAGCTTTTGAAATGTTTTGAAGCTGTTCTGCCTGAATTTGCAAAAATTGAAAGAGAATTCAAGAGTGATACCCCTAAGCTGCCTGAGAGTTCAATTCCACCGGTAGATGCCGCTTCATTAACAGATATACCAAAAGAAAGTAAATTTTCAGAGTGTGAAGAAAGCGTTCTCGCCGGCCATGATATTATTTTTGAAGCAAACATAAAAAAAGGTTACTTTAATGTTGTTCGTGGTGAGTGGACCTGGCTTTTTCCTTATGTTCCCAAAAACTTTACAGAAGCTATTTCACAATGCTTGAGATTATGTCATCCGGCAGATGCAGCAAGGTTTGCTGCAAAGGTCAATATTGATGCATTTTCAGAATTATGTAAAGCCGGTAAAAGAAAAACTCGAGTTGAATTTCGTGTTGTTAAAGATGGGGAAGAGTATCTTGCTGTTGGCTTTATTATCTTCAAATGCGATGATGATGATAATCTCATTGGCCTTAACGGCGTTTTTAACGTATATGACAACGATGAAATGCTTACTGATATTAAGCGTGGATTTGGTGTAACAGATTCTTTAACTGGACTTCCGCTTCAAAAACAATTTGAGATTGATGTTAACTCATATCTCAGAGATAATATACAAACCAAAAATCTTCTTATTCATATTGACATTGATAATATGAGTACCTGCAACAATCTTTTTGGTTACGAATACGGTAATGTTCTTATCAAGGAGTTTGCTTCAAAATTAAGAAGTGTTTCATCTATCGATAAGATTATTGGCAAGGCCGCCTCAGATAAATTCTACTTATTTGTAAAAAATATTACAAATCAGGCCGAGGCTGCTGTATTTATTGAAAACCTGCATAATCTTCTTAAAAAGCCATATAAAACTGCAACTGAATCAGGCGTGTTTACCGCATCAATGGGTATTGCAAGGTATCCTAATGATGGTAAAGATTTTAAGAGTCTTGCGATTGCATCTGAGTATGCTGCTAAAACTGCAAAAATGAACGGCGACAGTTCGTATGCGTTTTTTAATTCAAATATGCAAAATCTTGCCTCTTTTTCTGTAACAGATAAGAACATTAACATAGATAGGTCAAAAGATGATTATGAACCATCTTTTTATCCTGTTGTTGACGCAAAAACCGGTTCGTTAGTATGTTATGACTATATTCCATATAACACTTTCAGTTCAACTAATATCCTTTCTGCTGAGGCTTTTTTTGAAATAAATATTAATGATAAAAACGCTAAAAATTTAAGCATTGTTTCCATAAAGAGTCTTATGTATATGTTGATTGGTCTTAGAAACCAAGGTAAGTCAACGCCACCCGTATCAATATATACATTGTTTAAAAAGGATGATTTACCATCACTTCTTCAAGAATTGAAAACATTTAAAGAGGAAAATGATTGCACCGGAATAAACCTTACAATCCTTTTACCTCAATATGTTCTTGATGATCTGAATATCAATAGGTTGAAAAATTTCTCAAATTATATCCATAAACTTGGTTTTGGTTTAGGCGTGTATTTATTAGGTGCCAGGTATATTCACAACTATTGTCATATCTATGACTTATTTGACAGATATGTTGTTAAATCAGAATATATTGCACATGCGGTTTGTTCAAACGGTAACATCAAATATTGCGCAGATACATTGGCAATACTAAAAAAATTTGTTAGTGATGTTACAGTTCCGAGCGAAGTTTCAAATTATGAGAAGGAAATGATGTTTAATGGCGGCTTTTCAGATTTTTCACACAGTGAGCCTGCTATTAAAGGTCTTCAGTCTCTTGTCGGTGATTATAAAAAGAGAAGTAAAACTGCTATTTCAAAACCTGTAGCTAAAAATAGAGTTATTAATGAACTTGACCCTTCTATTGCTTTTTATGGAATTCTTAACAGTGGTATGATATGGATGATTTATGATATCCAAAGACAAAGACTTAGTATTACACCAAATGCCACAGAAATATTGGGCCACAACATTTTTAACGTTTATTCTAACGAAGCGATTAGTACTATTATGGGATATATTCATCCTGATGATCTAACGCTTCTTCAGGAAAAAATTTCTCAAGTTAAAATGAGCCTTGATATAACATTCTTTGATTTAAGAATTAAATCCGGTCATAATTTAGAACAATATAAAAAATTCAATGTTGCTCTTATATGCTCTGTGGATGAACATGGTTCACCTATAAGGTATCAGATTACATTATCTGCACGGTCAGAGTAAATTTTTAAAATCGGTTAGTATTCTTTTTTCTATACGGGATACATATGAACGAGAGATTTTCATTTTTTTCGCAACTTCCCTTTGTGTTAGTGGCGGTTTCCCGTTTAAGCCATATCGAAGAATTAGTATTTCTTTATCCCGATTTTCTGGCATGTTTCTTATGATATTAATCATTTTTATTAATTTGTTTTTTGTATCAATATCGTCAACTATAGTATCTTCAATGGCTATTACATCCATAAGAGTTAATGGGTTTCCTTCACTGTCTGTGTCAATTGGTTCGTCAAATGATATTTCGCCTGTTTGTTTTTTTGTTGAGCGGAAATGCATCAGGATTTCATTTTCGATACATCGCGCACAATATGTTGCCAGCTTTGCATTTTTATCGGGATTAAAGCTGTTTATGCCTTTTATTAGTCCTATTGTTCCAATAGAAATTAAATCATCGTAATCTGTTTGCGTATAATATTTTTTTACAACATGAGCCACTAGTCGGAGATTATGTTCTATTAATAATTTTTTGGCTTCATCATTGCCGTTTTTCATTTCCTCTATTGCTTTGGTTTCTTCTTTTTTTGAAAGTGGTTTAGGGAAATTATCAGCGTCAGTAACATGCAGAATAAAACAGATTATATTGCTTAAAAGCGCGAATATATTCATAGAAAGTCCTCCTTTCTATAAATGTATTCAAACTATTTTCGGATTTGCAAGTCCGCTATCTTTTGTGAGGTTATATGAAAAAGATCGAACAGTATCGTACCACTATACGAGGAACTGCAATAACATTGTTTTGTCTTGTTTCAACGTATATCTACTATTTTATATGGCAGGATTTTTACAATCCATTTTTTAGGTTTCCGTATGATGACAAGGGCAAGTTATTTATAACAGTTGAATATTTTGCAGTTTTATTTGTTACAAGCCTTATCATGGGAATGTTTAAGATTGATAAACTGAGAAAGAGTGAAATTATTATTTACGAATCAATAGCACTACTTTTCTCAAATGCAATTGCTTATGCGCAAATTTGTCTTATCGAAGCGGTTATTGCTCCGATTGGTGGGATGCTTGCAATTATTCTTCTTGAAATTATTGCTCTTATAGGTTGGGCGTTTCTCTCGTCGAAGGTTGTTTATACCTTGAGTCCGCCTGAAAAGTTAATTATCATTTATGGTAGTCATCTTGCAACAGAGATTGTATACAAAATGAGTAAGATGGAAGACAAATTTGTTATTTCAGAGTCAGCTAATGTTGATGAAGGTTTTGATAGTCTTATTCAAAAAGTGGATCGCTACGAAGGTGTGATTATTTGTGATGTTCCCGCAAGACTTCGTAATGATATCCTTAAATACTGTTATCAACAGAATAAAGTGGTTTATGTTATTCCGAAAATTTCTGACATTATTATAAGAAGTGCTTCCGATATTACTTATTTTGATTCACCGATTATGAAGTGTTCCTCAACAGGTCTTACGGTTGAACAAAGAGCAGTTAAAAGGTTTATTGATATTCTGATTTCCCTTTTTGGAATTATTGTTTTTTCACCAATTATGCTTCTTGTTGCGCTAGCAATAAAGCTTTATGACAGAGGTCCGGTTTTTTATAAACAGAAGCGTTGCACCAAAGATTTAAAAACGTTCGATATTATTAAGTTTAGAAGTATGGTTGTTGATGCGGAAAAAGATGGTCCTCAACCCGCAGTTGATAACGATAAACGTATTACACCTATCGGTAAGATAATCAGAAGTTTCAGATTGGATGAGCTGCCTCAGTTATTTAATATTCTCAAAGGCGAAATGTCTGTTGTTGGTCCCAGACCTGAGAGAATTGAGCATGTTACTGAGTATTCTGAGCAGATTCCGGAGTTCGTTAACAGATACAAGGTTAAGGGTGGTCTTACGGGCTATGCTCAGGTTTTTGGTAAATATAATACATCTGCATACAATAAATTAAAAATGGATTTAATTTATATACAGAACTATTCTCTTCTCCTTGATTTAAAACTCATTATTATGACATTTAAGATCTTGTTTAAAAAAGAGAGTACTGAAGGTTTTGATGTGAGAAAAAAAACCAAAACTAAAGAAAATAAAAAATAAGGGAATTAATATGAATTTATATTATATGATTCTTGCCGGTGGTATTGGCTCAAGAATGAAATCGCCAGAGCTTCCAAAACAGTTTCTTAAAATCGGAGATACACCAATTCTTGTTCGTACTGTTCGAAATTTCGAGGATTTTGGCTTATTTAGGGCAGGTGTTATATGTTGTCCTGTTGATTGGGTTGAGTACACAAAAGCCACCTTGCTTGAATATGGAATTTCAACGAATAATATTTTCATTATTCCGGGTGGAACAAATAGAAATAATTCAGTCAAAAATGGTTGTAAATTTTTAACTGAACGGTTTAATATATGTGATGATGATGTTATTCTTACACATGATGCTGTTAGACCATTTATAGACTCAAGAATTATTAAAGATAATATTGAGGCTGTTAAAGAGTATGGTGCTTGTAATACGGTAATGCCTGTATATGATTCTGTAATAAGAAGTTCAACAGGGCAATTTTTTACGGAGCATCTTCACAGAGCAGAACTCTACAGGGTGCAGACACCGCAAAGTTTTAAACTTTTCGAACTCAATAATCTTATAAATTCCTTGTCTGAAAGTGAATTGGGTGAATATACTGATGTTGCCTCAATATTTGCTGACAGAGGATACAGAGTAAAACTTGTCGAAGGTTCGGATGTTAATATAAAATTAACAACACCTTTTGATATGGCAGTCGCTGAAACAGTTGTTATGAATATGGCATAAACTGTTTCGTTGTAATATAAACTCTATTCTAAAGGAGGATTCCTGAATGAAAGAAAAACGCTTGAGTTTACCAAAGATTTTCAAAAAGAATGAGTCTAAGGTAAAAAAACAGCGCAAACCAAAAAAAGAACGCCCTTTGCTTAAAAAGTTTGCGCGCGTTGCAATTGTTGTGTGCAGTATTGCACTTATATGCGGTACTGTTGCCTGCGGTTATGTTTATAACTTTGCTGTGGAATATATTGAGGGAGATAAAAAGGTCGATCTTGATATTTATAAAGCAAATCAAGCGCAAACAAGTATTATTTATGCTTATGATTCTAACAAAGAGCTTGTTGAGCTTTTGCGTCTTCATGGTGCAGAAAACCGTGTGTGGATAGAATATGATGACATTCCACAGGATATGGTTGATGCTTTCCGTGACCTTGAAGATAAACGTTTTGAAGAACATCAGGGCGTTGACTGGTACGGAACTATATTAGGTGTTGTTGGCTCCGGTTTTGAGCGCGGTGCTTCAACAATAACTCAGCAGCTTATCAAAAACGTTACAAAGGAAAATGGTCGAACAGTTTCCCGAAAGTTCTACGAGATACTTAATGCACTTAATGTTGAGCGGTTTTATCACAAGAAGACCATTATGGAGTTCTATTTGAATACTATTTATTTAGGTAATGGTTGTTATGGTATAAAAACTGCAGCTGAAATTTATTTTGGCAAAAATGTTGAGGATTTGAATACAGCAGAATGTGCAACAATTGCTTCTATTACAAAGGCTCCCGCCACATTCGATCCGTTAACTAAGGATGGTCTCTCCGCTTTACTTGATAAGGACGAGGATGGCAATATGGGTAGACAGAGATATTGCCTCACCTGTATGAGAGACAATGAATCAATTACTCAGAAAGAATATGAGGAAGCGCTTGATTTTGAGCTCGTTTTTACCAATAGTGAAAACTATAAAGGTAGTCAAGTAACGAAGGACGAAGAAAAAGATGAAAAAGAATATACAGAGGATGATGTTAAAGTAAGCGGTACTGAAGAAGATGGTAAATCCTCTTATTATGTTGAGTATGTTATCGACCAGGTTATTGAAGATCTTATGGTTGAGTACGAGTTAACATACAACGAGGCTTGGCGTAAGGTTTTCTTTGGTGGCTTAAGAATTTATACAGCAGTTGACCTTGATGTTCAAAAGGCTGCAGAAAAAGTTTTTATTAACCGTGAAACGATGCCTGAAAAAGAAAGCACTGAAGATGATCCTGCTGCACAGGCTGCTATGACTATTATGGACTACAATGGCAGAGTTGTTGCAATGGTAGGTGGAGCAGGTGAGAAAGAAAGCTTCCGTGGACTTAATAGAGCTTGTAATTCACCACGTCAGCCAGGTTCATCAATAAAACCATTGTCTGTTTTTGCTCCTGCAGTTGAAAATGGACTTGTTACTTGGTCAACAATGGTGCAGAACTATGGTATTAGGATGGGTTCATCACGTTGGCCTGTTAACTATGGTGGCAACGCAGGTAAGCCGGATCAGTTTGTTACTGTTCAATATGCACTCCAGCAGTCTCTTAATACAGTTCCTGCTCAGATTGTTCGTCGTTTAGGTATCAGTCCCTGTTTCGATTTTCTTTCTGAGGATCTTCATTTTAAACATCTTGTTACTGATGAAAATGACCCTGATTATGATGGAAACTATTCTTCAATCTGTGTTGGTGGTATGAGCGAAGGCGTAACAACGCTTGAAATGGCGGCCGCGTACGCAATTTTTGGAAATAACGGCTATTATTATAAGCCCTATTCATACTATAAAGTAACCAATAATGATGGTACTGAGGTTCTTCTTAAAGCGGGTGATGATGAAGGTGATCAGGTGATTACTGAAAGAACAGCAGGCGTTATGAGAGAGCTTCTTAAAACTGTTTCAACACGAGGAACAGGTAGTGGTTATGGTGTTAGCGGATTTACAAACTTCAGTAAAACGGGTACAACTACTAATGAGTATGACCGTTGGTATGTTGGTGGCACACCATACTACGTAGCTGCATGTTGGTATGGATACGATATTCCCGAAGCTATTTCAACACGTAATGGTAATCCTGCCGGTAAGCTTTACAGCAAGGTTATGAATGCTGCTCATAAAGACCTTGACAGCCTTTCGTTCCCGACTGCAAGTGGTGTTGTTGCAAGAACATTCTGTAAAATTTCAGGTGATATTGCTACAGATAAATGTGCAGAAAAGGCAACAGGCTATTATAAATCAAATAACGTTCCTTCGAAATGTAAGGATTGTGCAATCAGAAATGGTATTGGTCAGGGTATTCCGGATGTTATACCTAATACCGCAACAACCACAGAGGTTTCAACAACAGCGCCTTCAACAACTAAGCCTGCTACGACTATAGCACCACCAACAACCGTTCCGCCAACAACTGTAACTACGCAGCCAGCAACTACTGTTCAGGCTCCTGTAACACAGGCACCAAATGATTCTACTGTTCAGGCTCAGGTTGCGGCTGCTATAAGACACAATTTGGATTAAATCTTATTTTTATAATATTAGTGGCTGATAAAATTATCAGCCACTTTTGAGGTGTTTTATGGTAATAATGTCTGTTGACTATGGCGATAAAAGAACAGGTATTGCGATTTGTGATAAACTTGAAATGCTTGCTTCTCCTGTTGGGGTTCTTACTGAATGGAATCCTGAAACTCTTGCAGATAAAATAGTTAATCTTGCCATCGATAAAAAGGCAGAAACAATTGTTATAGGTCTTCCTAAAAATATGGATGGTTCTCAAGGCTTCAGAGCGGATGCGTGTAAGGAATTAGGTGAGCTTGTTAAAGCGCGTACTCGGATTCCTGTTGAATTCTGGGATGAGCGTCTGACAACAGTTTCGGCTCACAAAATTTTAAGCGAAAATAATGTGCGTGGCAAAAAGCGCAAAGCCGTTGTTGATTCTGTTGCTGCAGAAATAATTCTTCAGGATTATATTGATTGGCGTAAATTTAATGTTAAATAAATCATTTCACTCTAAAGGTGTGTTTTCGTGAAAAAAAGAAAAATCAAAGTAGCAAAGCCCGTTGCTTGCTTAAATGAACAAGGCTTTTCCGCTGAATATATTCTTTGCAAAGCTCTTGATATTGGTGAAAACCTTTTGAAATGTGGTGGCGAGCCACATAGAATTGAAGATACAGTAACAAGAATTTGCTCTGCATATGGTTCTGTACATACAGATGTATTTGCGCTTCCGTCTCTTGTTATTGCCGGTGTTCGCATGAAAGATGGTACAACAGCCACTCAGGTGCGTCGCGTTTATAAAACAGCTAATAACATGTATAGACTTGATAAAATTAATAATCTTTCGAGAAATGTTTGTTGTGGTACAGTTCCTCTTGAGGACATTGATAAGAATATTCAGGATATAATGGCGTCCAGACCATTTAACAGGTATCTTGCTCTTTTAGGTGGTGTTATTGCTGCAGGCGGTTTTGCTGTGTTTTTTGGCGGAACAATATACGATGGTCTTGCAGCTGCGGTAGCGGGACTTTTTGTGTCTGCTCTTAATCTTCATAAAATAAAATTTGGCAACCAGATGCTCTATACTGTTGCCGTTTCTTTTGTTGGCGCGCTTGCTGGTCTTGTTGTTCATAGACTGGGTCTTGGCGACAATATAGATATGATAATGATTGGTACAATAATGCTTGTTATTCCCGGTCTTTCCTTTGGTAATGCTGTCAGAGACCTTTTGTTCGGTGATACAATATCAGGTCTTATTCAGTTTGTTCAGGCGATTATGACTGCTGTTATGGTTGCATTCGGCTTCATTGTCGCAATTATGGTATTCGGGGGTGTAGCTGTATGACACCTGTTATGATTAAAATAATTGCCGGCTTTATCAGTACAATCGGTTTTGCGATTCTTTTCAGGTTAAAGCCTACTCATTGGATTCTTGCCGGTATAGATGGTTTGCTTGCCTGCATATGTTATGTTGTTTTATTAGATGTTTTCGATGATGCCTTCTTGCCGAATTTGCTTGCAGCATTCGTAGGCGCGTTGGGTGCAGAGTTTTTTGCGAGAATCGCGAAAGCACCCACAACTGTTTTTTTGCTTCCGGGTATAATAGCTTTCGTTCCCGGTGGTTCTCTTTATTATAGTATGAGCAATCTTCTTAATTCAAACTATATTGAAGCAGGTCATTATCTTTTACTTACAGCTGAAGTTGCCATTGCAATCGGTGGCGGTATTATCGCCGCATCTATTCTCAGAATAATTATTTTTAAGGTTGTTGATGCAATAATCGGTAAATTTAAAAGGAAGAAAAATTAATAATATTAAATAAAAATAACCTCTATGAGATTAATTCTCATAGAGGTTATTTACTCAATAGAAATTATATTTTAAGGCTTTTAATAAGTGCTTCGCAATCTGCCTGGTCCATAATCTTTGGAACAGGGTAGAGAGGATTACCTTCTTTAAGTGCACGTTCAGCAATAAGAGGAATATCTTCATCCTTAATCTGTTCAAAGCCTGTTGGAATGTTCATTTTAGCGTTAAGCTCGCGGATTGCAGCAATAAAACGTTTTGCTTTTTCTCTGTCGCCTTGAGCAGGACCTGAAATACCTGCAACGTCTGCAAGCTCAGCAAGTCTCTTGTATGCAGTTTCGCCAAAGTAATCAAGAACATATGGAAGAATAACTGCGTTTGCGAGACCATGAGGAATACCGTACATGCCGCCAAGGTTGTGAGCGATTGCGTGAACGTAGCCAACATAAGCTCTTGTGAAAGCAAGACCTGCGTGGAATGAACCAACAAGCATATTTTCACGTGCTTCAACATCCTTGCCGTTTTCATAAACCTTTTCGATGTTGTCGAAAATAAGCTTTGTAGCAATTCTGGCGTCTTCGAATGTCTGCTTTGTGTTGCTGCCGCCTATGTAAGCTTCAACAGCGTGGGTGAGAGCATCCATACCTGTTGTTGATGTAATGTGTGGTGGAAGACCGAGAGTAAGCTCAGGGTCAAGAATAGCGTATTTTGGACGAAGGCTAGGGTCGTTAATAGCGTTCTTTTCATGTGTGTCAGGGTTAGAAATAACAGCTGCGATAGTTGTTTCTGAACCTGTACCTGCAGTTGTAGGAACAGCAAAGAATGGTGGGAGCTTCTTTAAAATTTTAAGAAGGCCGCGCATTTCTGACGGAGTCTTATTTGGTTTAACAACTCTTGCAGCAGTAACCTTTGCGCAGTCCATTGGTGAACCGCCACCGAAAGCAATAAAGCCCTGGCAGTTGTTTTCTTTGTAAATCTTGAGAGCATCCTCAACATTGTATATTGTTGGGTTAGGCTGAACCTCGTCATAAACAGAATACTTAACACCTGCTTTTTCAAGTCCTTCAAAAAGACCATCTAAAAGGTGGAGACCCATAAGACCTTTATCTGTAACAACAAGAACATTGTCAAGGCCTTCTTTTTTTACAAGCTCAGGCAACTGCTTGACTGAGCCTGCACCCTTTACAACCTGAGGTGGAGTCCAGTCAAGGAAATTAACGGAAACCTTCATAACCTTCTGGAATGTTCTGCAATAAACTTTATTTAATGTGCTCATTTAAAAGACCTCCCATTATTTAATAATTTTATGGAATACTTTTTTACCCTTTTTGATAATTACGTAACCCTTGTCGAAGTCCGAAACAGGGATAATATGTTGAGGCGCAGTGATTTTAACGTCGTCAACGCTTACGCCACCCTGCTCTATAAGACGCCTTGCTTCGCCTCTGGAAGCGCAAAGAGAAGCTTTTATCATGGCATCAATAATGTTTATACCCTCATCGCAAAAGTCTGCAGAATCGAGCTGTGTTGAAGGCATATTTTCTGAGTTACCTGCACCCGCGAAAACTGCTTTTGCAGCTTCCTGAGCCTTGTTAGCTTCTTCTTCGCCGTGAACAAGAGCAGTGAGTTCCCAAGCAAGAATCTCTTTTGCTTTATTAAGCTCTGCGCCTTCCCATTTATCCATTTCGTCTATCTGCTCGAGAGGGAGGAAGGTGAGCATACGGATGCATTTAAGAACATCGCCGTCACCAACGTTTCTCCAATACTGGTAGAAATCATATGGAGATGTTTTGTTAGCGTCAAGCCATACAGCGTTACCTGCGGTTTTACCCATCTTCTTGCCCTGTGAGTCTGTGAGAAGGGTGATGGTCATAGCGTGAGCGTCTTTACCTAATTTCTTACGGATAAGCTCTGTACCGCCAAGCATATTGCTCCACTGGTCGTCGCCACCAAACTGCATATTGATTCCGTATTCCTTGAAAAGGTAGTAGAAGTCATAGCTCTGCATAATCATATAATTGAATTCGAGAAAGCTGAGGCCTGTTGCCATTCTCTGCTTGTAGCATTCTGCACGGAGCATATTGTTAACAGAGAAGCAAGCGCCAACCTCACGAAGAAGGTCAACATAGTTAAGGTTAAGAAGCCAATCTGCATTGTTAACCATAATAGCCTTGCCTTCACCAAATTCAATGAAGCGCTCCATCTGCTTTTTGAAGCAATCAGCATTGTGCTGAATATCCTCTTTTGTAAGCATTTTTCTCATATCGCTTCTGCCTGAAGGGTCACCAATCATAGTTGTACCGCCACCAATAAGTGCCACAGGCTTGTTGCCTGCCATCTGCAAACGCTTCATAAGAGTAAGTGCCATAAAGTGACCTGCAGTAAGGCTATCTGCTGTGCAGTCAAAGCCAATGTAGAAATTAGCTTTACCGTTGTTTATCATCTCACGGATTTCATCCTCATTTGTAACCTGAGCAATTAGTCCGCGAGCGATTAATTCTTCATAAATACCCATAAAAAAATCTCCTAAAAAGTTACTGTTTTACATACGAAAATAATTATATTATAAATGTAAAAGAATGTCAAATGAAATTAGCAAATAGATACCAGATGCCAGAACTTCGCGAAGCTTAATTACGCATTACAAATTAGGAATGAGGAATTAGGAATTAGGAATTTCGGGGAAGCTTCGCTTCCGAACATTATAAGCTTCGCGAAGCTTATCCCTCTTGCGAGCTTTTGCTCGGAGGAGGGGGGACCACCGCAGGTGGTGGGTGGTACATACCTCTTCACTATCAACTATTCACTCTTCACTGCGCGTAGCTGTGGTGGATAGTTCTCTTTCTGTCATCTTCAGTTGGATAAATGCGTAGCTCTGGCATCTGCATGCTATTTGCTAATTACTATTGACAAAATGCATCCTGTTGCATAAAATATAATTACGAAACTTCAGGGCGGGGTGTGAGTCCCCACCGGCAGTATAGTCTGCGAGCCTTTTTGGTTGATTGGGTGCGATTCCCAAACCGACGGTGAAGGTGGCAAAAAACAAACAGCACACGGTTTTGGAAGGCAAATTTTCACACTAACTGTGTCAAAACTCTTGAAATACGTCAGTATTCCTTCGAGTTTTTCCTTGTTATTGTAAAAATTTTTGCCTTACAAAACTTTGATATGTTAGGCACATAACTTTTATTCTAAACGTATGCTGCTTATCTTTTACCACCTAAGTCCGGATGAAAGATGTTTCATATAAAAGTGCAACCTTTTATATCAATTGCCCTGAGTCTTTTCGGGGCAATTTTTTTTGAAAGGTGTTTTAATTATGAACAAAAAAAGTAAAAACGCAAAAAAGCTTCAAAGACTCACATTAGCCGCAGTTTTATCTGCTCTTTCTCTTGTGCTTATGGCAACTGTGAGATTTCCCATTTTTCCGTCTGCGCCATTTTATGAGATGGAGTTTTCAGATGTACCCATCCTCATTTGCTCAGGTCTGTTAGGTCCAGTTTATTCAATTGTATCATTGTTTATTGTGTGCCTTATTCAGACTCTGTTTTTCAGTTCATCAAGCGGATTTATAGGCTTTGTTATGCATTTTGTATCATCGGGGCTTATGATAATTGTTGTTTACCTTATCCGCAAAGCAATAAAAGGCTTCAAAGGCGTTATTTTATCGGATATATGCGGTGTTGTGGTAATGACACTTGTTATGATTCCTATGAATATGTGGCTTGTTTCTGAGTTTATGAACATTGACGCCAAAGGCTTTATTGACGGCTTTTTGTGGGTATGTGTTGGTTTTAACCTTATTAAAGCTACAAGTAATGTAACCATATACACAATTCTCACCCCTAAAATATTAACAGATAAATTATTGATTAAAAGTGAGTGAATAATATGATAACCTGCACATATAATCTTACAAATGAGAATGTAACTCTTACAAAATACATTCTTGATTCATCATTTGATAACAGAGAAGGTTATAAAAGACCTGCTGTGCTTGTTTGCCCTGGTGGTGGATATGGTATGTGTTCAAACAGAGAGGCAGAGCCAATTGCAATGTACTTTCTTGCTATGGGATACAATGCCTTTGTGTTAAGGTATTCATTAAACGAAAACTCAATGTTCCCTCAGCCTCTTGATGATGCTGACGAAGCAATGCAGATGATTATTGATAATGCAGATGAGTGGCTTGTTGATGTGAATAAAATTGCAGTTTGCGGTTTTTCAGCAGGTGGTCACTTAGCTGCTGCAATTGGCACAATGGGCAAAATTCGCCCTGCTGCAATGATTTTAGGTTATCCGTGTATCACAAAAGATATCTGCAATGATTGTGATGTGCTTAAAAACCACGAGAAAGTACCTGTATTAGACGATAAGGTTGACAGCAATACTCCGCCTGCCTTCATTTTTGCTTCGTCGGATGATGGCTTGGTGCCTATAAGAAGCTCAGTTAAATTCGCAGAAGCACTTGGTGAAAATAAGATCCCTTATGAAATGCACATTTTCTCTGAAGGTGGCCACGGATTTTCAACAGCAGATTATGTAACATGTGATGGTATGTATGAAATTTCCGCATCAAAGTGGATACCGCTTTGCAGAGACTGGCTTTATAAATTGTTTTATAAAACTATTGACTAATATGTTTAAAATTTATATAATTTATAAGTTATAGATTTAATTTATAATTTAATATTTAATTCTTGCAGGAGTTGTTTATTTTATGGCATTCGAAAAAATCAAACAGATTTTATGTGAAGAATTTGAAGTTGAAGAAGAGTATATTGTTCCTGAGGCAAATCTTTTGCGCGATTTGACTCTTGATAGTATCGATCTCGTTGACCTTGTTATGAGCCTTGAGGATGAATTTGAAATGGAGATTTCAGACGAAGCTCTTGAAGATATTGATACAATCGGGGATTT
>CAJGCL010000005.1 GCA_904501675.1 Clostridiaceae bacterium | reverse complement strand
GTGGGTTGATACATCACTTTCTGCTCATATGTTGAAACAATATTCGTCAGATATTGAGAGTTGGGTAGAAATAGAAGATAAATTTATAAGAATTACCTGTAATGGAATTGGTGGTAATTTCAACGAATTTGATGGTGTAACTCTGAGTGGCTTCAATAGTATTGGTGCAGATGGTACCCACATTATTTACCACAAGGGTGATAACTTTATTGTTATTGCCGGAATACTTGATAAAAATGTTACTATTGAAAATCCATTTACTGTAGAAAGGAAATTACCATCATTAGATTTTGTTTGCGAAAGCGGTAACAGATTGTGGGGCTGCTCATCTGAAACTAATGAAATTTTTGCGTCTAAATTAGGCGATCCTACCAATTTCTTTACGTATATGGGTATCTCTACAGATAGTTATGCAGCAACAGTAGGTACCGACGGCGATTTTACAGGTGCGGTAAGCTACAGAGGATATGTTCTTTTCTTCAAAGAGAACTGTGTTCACAAAGTTTATGGGCATAATCCGCCATATACGATAACAACATCTTACATTCGAGGTGTTCAAAAGGGTAGTCATAAATCTATTTGTAAGCTTAACGAAACTCTTTATTATAAATCACCTAACGGCGTGTGCTCCTACGAGGGAGGGATCCCTGTTGATGTATCTCAAGCTCTTGGTCAAGCATATTACACAGATGCGGTGGCTGGCGGACTAGGTAACAAATACTATATTTGTATGACAGATATTAACGGTAAGAGACTCCTTTTTGTTTATGATGAAGAAAAAGCAGTGTGGCATAGAGAAGGAGTATTCAATATCCGGGAATTTGCAACAAATAACCTTAATTTGTATTTTATTGTGTCTGAGGGAGGGACAAATAAATTAGGGTTAATTGATAGTGTTAACAAATATGGCAATTTCCTTGGAGATTTGCAGGGTTACACCGTTGAGGATGAATTTTTCTGGTGTGTTGAAAGTGCATTGTGGGGATTGGAACTGCCGGAGAATAAGTATTATTCCAATATTCGTATAAGAGCTATAGGTGAAAAAGGTGCTCGTGTAAAGGTGTTTTTTGAATACAACAGTAGCGGTAAATGGGAAAATAAATATGAAACAGTTATTGATAAAACAGGCTCATTTTCAATTCCGTTTATAACGCCTCGGTGCGACCACATGCGCGTAAGAATAACAGGTATAGGTAACGTGAAAATTATCAGTATTTCCAGAATAACTGAGTCAGGAAGTGATTTGGATGTATGATTTAAATTTATCTGTTCCTAACATTACGTCTTCAAAATACTCTTCCGATAACAGATTTTTACTTTTGAAAAACTATCTGCAGGAGTTAAATGAAACGCTATCCTTTGCTCTTGCAGACCAAAGCGCCAATGAAATCATCTCTGTGAAAAAAGAGATAACTGCTACTAAAGAAAAAGGTAATAATGACGCAGTAAAACTTAAAGCGCAGAGCATAAAAAGATTTAATGAGCTTAAAGAAGAAATTATAAGAACAGCAGGAGAAATAGAAAGCTCTTATACATCTGCTTTAGAAAGAAGCAAAACCGAAATTCTGGGTACGGTTTCTGCAGATTATCTTACTAAAAGCGAACACGGGGAATATAAAAATTCCGTTGATACTGTCATTCAACAGACGTCAGAGCGCATTGCAATTCTCAGTGAAAACACTGATGAAGTAAAAGCTGATTTAGAGAGTTTTAAAAATACAGCAAGAAGTGAAATTGCAGTACAGGCGGATGCTATTATTTCTCAGGTGGAATCTCAGTATTACTCAAAAACAGATGGAGTCGAGCATGAAAACAGAATATCCTCTCAGATAACGCAGACGGAGAAAAACATAACTGAAAATTTCTCGGAAGATATTGCTCTTTTATCTCAGGATATCAGTTCCGTTGGCGGTGTTGTCAGTGAATTGGTTAGTGATTTGGATGTGTACATTCGTCGTGGCGAGCTGGAGGAAAATGTTTACGGTATAGAAATCGGCAGAAGCGATAGCAATATTAAAGCACGTTTCACTAATGACCGGCTTTCTTTTTATCAGGGCGCAAGCGAGGTGGCATATATTTCGGGTAGTAGCCTGTTTATTACAAATGCAGATGTGCTTGATTACCTGAGAATAGGTAACTCATCACAGGGTTATTTCCTTTTTGATACAACATCAAACGGTCTGGAGGTGAGGTGGATAGATGGCAATTAATTTTTATGGCAGCTGCAAAGGCAGCTCTTCATCAAAATATGATTTATGGTTGAATGTAACGCAGAATTCTCAAAATATTGACAGTAATCTGAGTAATGTTACTGTAAAGCTATATCTTAAAAGAAATGATGGGTACAGCGATTCTGCGTATAACTTATACGAGGAACAGAATACTGCAAAAATTACTGTAGGCGGTAATGTTGTTGTCAGTAAGAATCTTAAAATTGACACTCGTAATAGCGCAAAGGTTCTTCTTGCCAATTGGACAGGTGATGTTGCTCATGGTAATGATGGCTCGTTATCGCTGAGTGTCAGCGGTGAATTCACAATGAGTAACTCCACTCTTTCTTCGGGCTCTGCTTCTGGTGTTTTTAACTGTACTGTAATTTCCAGAAAATCATCTCTTTCTTTTTCGTCAACTACAATTAATCCTGGTTCTTCTGTTATTGCAACAGTAACTCCCGCGGTCGCTTCCTTCAGCCATAGAATTTTATGGAGTTTAGGCTCTTATTCCTCTTATCTTGGACTGAATTCAGGTGTTCTCAGTGCAGAAATTTCTGTTCCGGATCAGTGGCTTTATGGACTCAATAATGCCTCAAAAGGTACTGTTAATGTTTCTGTTGAAACGTATAACGGTAGCACTAAAATCGGCGTCAATACATACAAATTGACTCTTGTTGTGCCTGCAACAGATAAATATAAGCCTGAGTTTTCAATTGGTTTAACCAGAGTTGATAATGGAGTTCCGTCCGATTGGGGTGAATATGTACAGGGAATAAGTAAAGTTACGATAAACCCTGATGGACTTAACTTTAAATTCGGCGCAAGCCTTGCGGCGGTAACTATTACTGTAGGCTCTGTTTCTATAAGGCAGCTACCTGCAACATTTAATCTTTCGGAAGCAGGTGAATTAACTGTTACTGTAGCGGTAAGAGATACCCGCGGTTTGTTAACAGTAAAGACAACTACAATTAAAGTTAACTCTTATACGCCACCATCTGTTGAAATAACTGAGCTTTTTAGATGTGATTCAGAAGGTAATGAAAGTGCATATGGAGAAAATCTGTTTGTAAAGTATAAGCTGAATTACAGTTCCGTAAATTCTAAAAATAGGGCTCAACTTTCAGTTCAGTATAAAACACCAAATGACTCTCAATACAGTACTCCGAAAACCATTACAGCTAATCCGAGTGTTTTCGGTAGTGGGAACATATCGGTGAATTCATCTTCGTTTGTGCGTTTTACGATTACCGATGGAATAACTAAAACAGGTATTCAGGTCATACGTACAGTGTCGGCAGGCCATATTCCTTTCAACATCAGGCGGGGTGGAAAAGGTGCGGCTTTTGGTAAGTTTTCTGAAAAGGATAACGAGCTTAGTGTTGGTTGGAATCTTAATGTTGATGGTAATGTGGAAATAAAAGGTGAAATGAATTGGGAGAATGTTGCTTGTACTTGTAATACGAATACACAGGATTTGTTGGGCTATGTCAAATACTATCCATGTATAAAAAGCTGCATTGTAAGGCTCAGAGTAAAAACAAGTCAATTGTTAAATGCAGGCACTACCCATATTATTGCCCATATACCCGATAAACCACCGGCTATGTTTATGCCGTTGAGTTGCCTTGCAAATTATGAAAGCGGTGGCGTCAGTGTATCGGGTGTTGTGTATAAAACAGGAGATGTGATATTCAGGTCATCGGTTGATGTCCCTGCAGGAACTTATATCTATATAAGCGGTATTTATGTTGCAGATTATGACGAGCATTTTGTGGAAAATTGAGTGAAAATAAATTACTTAAGAAAGGGTGATTTACATAGCATATAAAACAATTTCATACGGCTCATCAGGGGATGACGTTAGAAAACTTCAGAAAAAACTTAACGAAGAGGGCTACTCTTTAGCGGTTGACGGTCAGTTCGGTAGTAAAACCCAGGCAGCGGTACGTGATTATCAGAAGAAGAAAGGTCTCAGTGTTGACGGTATAGTTGGTAAAAATACATGGGGAGCGTTAAATACTGCACCTAAAAGTCCCACAACAAACAACAAAAATTCTTCGGTAAACTCGATAAACAATTTTTCTGCGCCGAAACCGCAATATGAGAAAAGCCAGGCAGTGTTATCTGCTGAGCAGTCTTTGAAAAACTGGGAGAAAAACAGTCCCGATGAATATAAAAGTAAATACTCCGAAAGGATTGATGAAATCCTTGGAAGTATTCTGAATCGTGAAGAGTTCAAATATAGTATGAGCGCTGACCCGCTATACGAGCAATATAAGGAGCTATATATGTTGGGTGGCAAAAAGGCAATGATGGATACGGTTGGGAACAGTGCTGCTCTTACAGGGGGTTACAATAATTCCTACGCACAGGTTGCGGGACAGCAGGTTTATGACGAGTATCTTACACAGCTTAATGATATTGCTCTTGATTTAAGAGACAGAGCATTTGAAGAGTATAAATATAAAGGTGATACTCTGATGAAGGATGCCCAGCTTCTGAGAAATCTTGAAGGGGATGACTACGAGAAATATCTTCAGGAGCTTGAACGATATTATGAAGATGGTGATTATCTTCTTCGTAAACTATCAAATATGTCGGACAGCGAATTGGATGCTTTTGCTAAAGAGGTGGAAAGCTGGGAAAACGACAGAGACTATGCCTTCAAGCAATATAAGGATGCTTTGGATAGAGAAGAGTTTGAAAAAGAACTTGCTTTTAAAAAGGCAGAAGCCCAGCGCGACCAGGCAAACGAAGATAGAGAATATGCTCTTGCACGACAGAAAGCATATTCTTCAGGAACATCGGGATCATCAGGAAAATCCAAGGGAGAATCAGCAGGTGAGGTTGCAATTTATCCCACTACATATAAAGAGTTTTACGCTCGTACAGGAGTTGCAAATATTCTTACTGAAACCCAATTTAAGTCTAGTACAGCATATATGCAGGCCTATAAAGGAAAGTATACAGAGTACCTTAAAGCAATGTATAAAAAGTATAAGTGAGGTGTTGATATATGGTAGTAGAGGTCACAAGGGATGCGGTTGTTATTTCCCAATATTCGGTGATAAATACAGGTGAGTTTTGCGTTAACGAATGTGAATTTGTTTTGCCCGACTGCTTTGAAGGGCTGAATGTAACTGCAATTTTTAATAATATACCCGTACCTATCATAGATAATAAATGTATAATACCTGCTCTTGAAAAAGGAAAAACAGTTTTAGGCGTGTATGCTTATCGTGAGGGGGAGAACGGAGTGGAAATTATGTATTCTCCCAGAACTGCCATTTTCAATGTTTCTCAGGGTTCATTCAGTGAGGAAATAAATGAAGAAGCTGTTCCTGAAATAAGTGTTTATGAGCAGTATTGTAAGATGATTGTCGGGAAATATGATCAGCTTCAAGAAAGAATCAAGGAAACCGAAGAGGAAATTCAGAATAACGAGGCGGAAAGAAAGTCTGTTTTTAAAACAAACGAAACTGACAGGCAGACGATATTTGATATAAATGAGACTATTCGTCAGGCAGAGTATGATGGTGCCTATACAAATCTTCTAAAAAATATTGCAGAGGAAAGCACTACAACAGACTTGCCTACAAATTTCCCTTGCCACAAAATAGGGTCTTGGTATAACAAAGATTCAGGAAAGTTTGTGGCCAATGGAGGTTTCGATTGCTATTTGTTTGAGGTGAGCGAGGGCGATAGAATACTGGTATCTAATTACATTACCACAGGTGCTATGGGTGATAGTATGGCTTGTGTTGTAGATGGAGATTTCTTGAGTTTGTATAGTGTTGCACCGCAGACTTCATCTAACTTGCTCGGTGGTATGTATGCTATGCCCGAAAATGCAAAATATATTGCTTTGAATACACCAAGCGGAAGTTCTGTACCACACGTAACTCTTGTAAGTGAGGGCGTAATAGAGAGTAAATGTGTCAATATACCTGATGCAAGGAAGTTTATTTCAACGCAGAAAAACGGAACAAATCACTTGGTTTATAACGGTGTGGTGGGTGAAACACTTAAATCACATTGGGGAACAGATAGCGGAACACTAAGTTATGTAAACGGAATATATCCTCTTGAAAGTGGTATGGAATATGTGCTTCATATTCCAAGTCTTGAAGAAGTGGGACAGTACTACAATTTAGCTTTCTTGTGTGATGCAAATTTTGTTGTAAACAGAGTAGTGCAACAGGCATCTGCAGTTTCACAGCTTGATTTTGATAAAAACAACAGATTTGTGTTTACTGCTACGGAAAATGACAAATATATTGCAATCAATACTTATCATTTTGCTCCTGCACAATTCGGCAAAAATAAAGCAAAAGGTATTATGAAATCTATCAGTATCGGCAATGCGGTATTTGATGGCTTACACGATATATCATTAAAAGATATGGGTGTAATAGATAGGTCAATAAACAAGAAGTTTATTGCATATGGTGATAGTATCACCCTTGGAGCAGGTATTGATTATGCAATAGGTGTCAAGCGTTGGACAGAATATCTTGTTGAAAGATATAACATTCCTGAATATATCAATATGGGTGTGGGCTATAGCACCCTTGCTTACCACCCTAAAAATACAGAAAAGGCTTTCTGTAATGATGAGAGACTGAATGTTCTTATAAATGAGGCTCCTGATGTTGTTACAATTTTAGGTGGTGCAAATGATTATGGGTTTGATATTCCGATTGGCACAGAGTCAGATATTGAAAGCAAAAATATTGAAACCTTCAAAGGTGCTTATGCCTATATCATAGATAAGATTTTAACAGCAAAGACAGATACAACACTTGTTCTGTTGGGTATGTGGCACAATACCTTAGGCTTCTATGCACCGAATCCGTCGAGACTACATAAAATGAGTGATTATGCAACAGCAACAAAAGAAATTGCAGAATATTTTGGTCTTCCTTTTGTAGACCTTAATGAGTGCGGATTTAATAAATATAATTTCAATACAACAGACGGTGTTTTTTCTACAGACGGTGTTCACCCGAACGCCGAAGGTACAAAACGTATAGCTATGGTTGTTAGCCGTTGGTTTGATTTTTTTAAAGGTACGATTTATTAAGGCGGTGAGTAATAATAAAAAATGGTTGAAAGAATTATTTTGATAGGGTCTTTTTTTACGGCAGTAGCTACTATTATAGCAACAGCTGTTAAAATATATAAATTTGTTCGCAAGTGGGAAATCTGGGCAGATGAACAAAGCGAGCATTCTTTTGATAACTATATGTCTATTATGCAACTTAAAATAATGTCTCCGTATATGCCTCTGTCGGAAAGAATTAAGGCGGGAGATAAATACGTAAAGTTGGGAGGCAATGGTGAGGTTAAGAATAAATATTATTGGCTTATTAAGGAACTTGAAGAACAGGAATCTTAGAGCACTTAGTATTCGTCAATATCGTCACGGAGGTTGATTTTTTGAAAATAAATTTAAAAATTAGATTAAAAAACAAAACTTTTCTTATAAGTGCGATAACTGTTTGTGTATCGTTTATGTATAAACTTTTGGCTGTGGCGGATGTTGTTCCTGCGGTAGACGAAAATGAGTTTTTGGAATTGTGTGGTTTATTTGTTAATGTTCTCGCGTTAGCAGGCGTTATTGTTGACCCAACAACTCAGGGTATATCAGATAGCGATAGAGCAATGACATACTATAGCGAAGAAACGTTTTCAGAGGTGGTACATTGAGTAAGCGTGTTTATATTTCTCCAAGCAATCAGAACGGTAATATGTACGCAACGGGAAACACAAACGAAAAAATTCAGTGTCATAAAATAGCCGAGGCTTGCGAAGCATATCTTAAAAAAGCAGGTTTTACTGTAATGTGTACATATAATAATGATATGTATCAGCGAGTGAGGGAAAGTAACGCGTTTGGTGCTGATATGCATATTGCAATTCACACAAATGCAACAGCAAAGCATAATGTTACAGGTGGCACTCAGGTGTTGCTTTATTCCCTTGATGGTGAGCGAAAAAAAGCGGGGCAGGCTGTGTTTGATTGTCTTGCGCCAATTACCCCGGGTAAGAGTGCTGAAAGACTTATAGCTAAACCTGATTTTTATGAATGCAGAGCAACCAACGGACTTGCAATATACTGTGAATGTGAATTTCATGATACCAAGGAGGGCTCTGGTTTTATTATTAAAAACACAACTGCTATTGGCGAAGCAATTGCAAAAGGTGTTTGTAATTATTACGGAGTAGCTCTTCCAACAGAAAAAAACAACGCCCCGCAGAAAAGCGGAACGTTGTATACAGTTCAGACTGGTGCCTTCAAAGAAAAAGCTAACGCACAAAAGCATCTTTATGCCTTGAAAAAAGCAGGCTTCGAAGGCTTTGTTATTAAAAAGTGATTTATGAATTCCGGAGAATATAGGATACATCTCCTGTGTCTATTTTTCCATTGCAGTTGATATCGCAAATGAAAAGTTTTTCTCCGGTTATTCCGTAATCCATTGAGGCGGCAATGCGAAGAACTGATTTAGCATCATTTTTATCAGTTTTTCCGTTGCCGTTTATGTCGCCGAAATATGCGTAGGTTTTATTTAGGTCTGTGATATATACACTAACATTATGCATTTTTGCATATTTTGTACCCTGAGAGTTCTTTGTGCATGTAAGAGAAATGTTATGAGAAAAATCTGTAGATGTGGAATTTCTGAGAGCGAAGGCATATCGTCCTATGGTGGAGATATTATTAGGTATTGTAAGCGCAGTAAGTGAAGAGCAATTTTCAAATGCGTATGCGCCGATTTCAAGGATTCCGGAACCGAAGGTTAAAGAGTTAAGAGATTTGCAGTTTTTGAAAGCACTATTTCCAATGTGAGTAAGCTTGTTTGGAAGTGTAAGTGAAGTAATAGAAACACAGTCTGCAAATGCATAGTTGCCGATATAAAGTAAGGTTGGTGCTTGTTTTATAAAGGTAAGGTCTGAGCATTTTTGAAAAGCATATGCACCGATAACTTTGAGTGCGTTTCCACAATAGAGGTTTGTGATACCGCTACAACCGTAAAAGGCGTGTTCACCAACAGTCTGAACATTCTGGAGATTTATACCGGTAAGACCTGTGCACATACTGAATGCCTTTGATCCGATTGACTTAACGCTTGAACTGAGTATAACGGAGTTAAGGTTTTTGCAACCATAAAAAGCCATTGAAGCAATTGCGGTTATAGATTCAGGAAATTTAACAGTGGAAATTGTTGTTTTGTTCTGAAAAGCACTTTTTCCTATAGCAGTAACCTTTATTCCGTTTATTGTTTCAGGGATGTTTACATAATCAGTTTTAAAATCGTTATAGCCTGTTATAACATATGTGCCCGCAGAGTTTGCCTGGTATTCAAATCCGTTATATTCTGCGGCATCTGCAACAGGAATAATGGCGATAATGAAAGCTATGCTTAGAATAATTGATAGAACTTTTCTCATTTCATTCTCCTCAGAAATTTATATGACTGCTACAGAGCAGGAAATAAACATAAGACCAAAATAATAAAGATTTATTCTTAACAGCGATTTTACATTGTTTTTGTCAAAAACAGAAATGATGTTAGAAATCAACAATGCAGATGCACCCATAATTACTGCGCAACTACATGCCTGAGACTGAGGATTTCCTGATTTCTGAAGGGTAATACCTGTAAGAATAGCGCATATGATTAAATACACAGTAGCTATAAGCTGGGAAACAGGCGCTGGTTTTATTAATGTGATAGCACATATAAGAAGGATTGCAACAGGTATTGCATACTGGATTATCAAACCGAATTCATTTTCGCTAAACAAGGTTGGGTTTTTATAGCATAACGCTATACCCATAGCAATATATCCGATAACACCCAGTAATGCGGAAAATATTTTGCTGATCTTGTTGCCCTTTCCTTCAATAATGTCGTGGATAAATAGTGCCATGAAAGCTGCTATGAATAATAGTGTATATGTATTGCTGAAACATCCTTTGATATCTGAGCAAAGGAGCACCGAAGCTATGTAAATGCCGGAGCAAATCATTTTGTGCTTGAAAGCCTTTTTTTCGTCAGTTGCTTTTTTCGCCAAATCATACCAGGATGCTGCAAATAACTGTATAAAAAAAAGAAGCCCTAAGAGAATCAGATAAATCATATAAAGTACCTTGATACATTAGAATATAAAAATATTATACACTATATTTTCGGTTTTGTATATAGAAAATTTGTTAACAAATTTTCTTTTGGAATATTCACTTTGCTTGCATAAATATGTATATTTTTTCAAAAAAGTGTTGCAATTTTACATTTACGGGTATATAATGCACTCACAATGTGCGAAAGCACAAATATAAAAGTGAGGTTTTTACAATGAAAAAGTTTTTAAAGATTGCTTCAATCGTTCTTGTTATTGCTATGGTTGCTTGCTTCGCAGCTTGCGGTAAAGAGCCTGTAACAGATAATGATGATACAACAGCTCCTGCAGGTAAAAAAGTTCTTACAATGGCAACAAACGCAGAGTTCCCTCCATATGAGTACGTAGAGGGCGACAAGATTGTTGGTATCGATGCTGAAATCGCACAGCTTATCGCTGACAAGCTTGGTATGGAGCTTGAAATCGTTGATATCGCTTTCGATTCAATTATACCTGGCGTTCAGTCAAAGAAGTATGATATGGGTATGGCTGGTCTTACAGTTAACGACGAAAGACTTGAAAAGGTTAACTTCTCAACATCTTATGCAACAGGTGTTCAGGTTGTTATCGTAAAAGAAGGTAGCGATATTAAGACTCTTGATGATATCACAGGTAAGAAGATTGGTGTTCAGACATCAACAACAGGCGATATCTACGCAACAGGTGATTACGGTGAGGATGCTATCACTCGTTATGATAACGGTGCAGTTGCTGTTCAGGCTCTTCTTGCAGACAAGGTTGATTGCGTTATCATCGATAACGAGCCTGCAAAATCATATGTAGCAGCTAACGAAGGTCTTGAAATTCTTGAAACAGAGTATGCTGTTGAAGATTACGCTATCTGCTTCGCAAAGGATAACACAGAGCTTCAGACAAGGGTTGATGCAGCACTTAAAGAGCTTATTGCAGATGGTTCTGTTAAGCAGGTTATCGACAAGTATATTAAGTGATTAATTTCCGGATTTAAGGGCGGATTTATTCCGCCCTTGTTTTCTGTTAAAGAGAAGAATATTTCTTTAGAGAAAGGATGAGAGAATGAAAGAGCTTTGGCAAGAAATTGTGTTTGTTTTCGGCGATGGCAGATATGAGCTTATGATAAATGGTTTCTTCAATACTCTTAAAATCACTGCAGGTGCATTGATTTTAGGTATTGTTATCGGTATCGTTGTTGCTGCAGTTCGTTCATCTTTTGATAAAAACAGAGAGTCCATGAAAATGCATGGCGGTGTAGGCTATTGGGTGCTTGCTGTTGTAAATGCAATATGTAAGGTTTATCTTACCGTTATAAGAGGAACACCTGTTGTTGTTCAGCTTATGATTATGTATTTTGTGGTTTTTGTTTCTGCAAAAGATGGCGTGCCTGTTGCAATTGTGGCTTTTGGTATCAATTCAGGTGCATATGTTGCTGAAATTTTCAGGGCAGGTATTATGTCCATTGATAACGGACAGTTTGAAGCAGGTAGAAGTTTGGGTTTCAATTATATTCAGACAATGCGCTATATAATTATCCCCCAGATGTTCAAGGCTGTATTGCCTACATTGTGCAATGAGTTTATCGCTCTTATAAAAGAAACATCTGTTGCAGGCTATGTAGGTGTTATGGATTTGACAAAATCAGGTAATGTGGTTGCGGGCAGAACCTTTGAATATTTCATACCGCTCTTTACTGTTGCCATAGTTTACCTTGTAATAGTTATGGTTCTTACATCTCTTGTAGGAAAGCTTGAAAGGAGGTTGCGTAAGAGTGAACGATAACGTTTTAATCAAAGTAACCGACCTTAAAAAGCACTATACAGGTGGTGTTGTAAAGGCTCTCGATGGTATAAACTGCAGGATTAACAAAGGAGAAAAGGTTGTTATAATCGGTCCCTCAGGAAGTGGTAAGAGTACACTTCTTCGCTCGCTTAATCTTCTTGAAATTCCTACAGCAGGAAGTATTGTTTTTGATGGTGCTGAAATCACATCTAAAAAGACAAACATAAATAAGCATCGTCAGAAAATGGGAATGGTTTTCCAACACTTTAATTTATTCCCGAATATGGATATTCTTAAAAATATGACACTTGCTCCGACTAAAATTTTAGGTAAAAATCAGGCGGAAGCAGAGAAAAAGGCGATGGAGCTTCTTGAAAGAGTTGGTCTTGCTGACAGAGCTCACGCTTATCCACAGCAGCTTTCAGGTGGTCAGAAGCAGCGAATTGCTATTGTTCGCGCTCTTTGCAAGGAGCCTGATGTAATGCTTTTTGACGAACCGACGTCTGCTCTTGACCCTGAAATGGTAGGTGAGGTTCTTGATGTTATGAAGGACCTTGCAAATCAGGGTATGACAATGGTTGTTGTTACTCATGAGATGGGCTTTGCAAAAGAGGTTGCAGATAGAGTTATCTTTATGGACGAAGGTGTTATTGTGGAAGATGGAACACCTGATGAAATATTCAATAACCCTCAATCTGAGAGACTTAAGTCCTTTCTTTCAAAAGTGCTTATATAACTAGATGTAGCAGACTGTTCATAACAGTCTGCTTTTTCCTTTTGTGGTAAAAATAAACAAACGGCCAAGAGTAATTTTGATGTTTCCCACAAGGTTGTTTTGGAACTTCATAAAATATTAAATTATAGTTGCAAAGCTTTTTAGGCTATGGTATAATTCACTTTATAAATGGTGTGGTATACCTTGAAATGTATATCACAACTGCGGAGGTGTATCTTTTGGCAGACGAAAAAACCACTGTTGTTGCCGAAACGCCGGAAATAGACGCTACTTCCCGTGAGTATGTCTATGAAAACAGAAGATATGTTGGTATGAAAGAAACTGTATGGTATGTTGTTTATGATATGTGCCAGAGTTTTAATATTGACTCCTTCAACGACCGTTTCGTAACAAGTATTCTCCAGATTGACCTTGACTACCAGACATTTGTTAGTGTTTTCAATGGTTTTTGGGATGTTATTAACGATATTTTTACAGCTGCAATCGTTGAGAAAACACGTACTCGTTGGGGTAAATTTAAACCTTATCTTGTAGGTTTGGGTATCCCTGGTACATTGGGTACTTGCTTCTATTGGTTGCTCCCAATGCTCTTTAAGGGCAAGGGCTCCAGAGATATGGGTAAGTTCCTTACATATTTCTTGCTTGCTGTTGTGCGTGAGGGTGCGGGTACTTTCCGTGCTATTTCTAAAACGGGTATGTTGGCAACCATAACGCCCCATCCTGTTGACCGAACAAGGCTTATTACTATGGCAGAGTTCTTCTCAGGTCTGTTAGGTGAAAAGTTGCCACAGCAGATTTTGACGGTTCTTATCGACCTTATCGGTAACAAGGTTATTAACCTTTCTTACACATCAACATTTATGTTTATGGGTAACTTTACCGCTATCGTCAGTGGTGTAGCTTCCCTTATCTTCTGCGTTATGACCCGTGAGCGTGTTCTTCAGTCTGTTGAGACACCAAGCGTTATGCAGAGTCTTAAATCTGTTGTAAACAATAAGCCTATCTTGTTGCTTACTCTTTCGGAAACGCTTTCCAACTTCAGCGTTGGCGGTAGTATTAATGACTACTACATAGACGTTCTTAACTTTGCTTCAATGACGATGGTTGCTGGTATCCCCGGTGCTATCATTAACCCATTCTCATTCTCTCTTGTTCCTTGGTTCAGAAGAAGATTCTCAACAAAAGTGCTTTATCTTCTTGGTACAAAGAGTCAGCCGCTCCTTGATATTCCGGTTTTCCTTATCGGTATGATAGGCGGTAAGCACAATGGTATTTACAAAAAGGTATTACCAATGTTCTTTGTTATGGCAATCAAGGAAGCCATTTATATGGTATTCTGGGGCGTTCGTAGAGTTATTCCTAGTGAAATGTATAACGAGTCTATGGACTACTGCGAGTGGAAGAATGGTTATCGTACAGAGGCTATGACTTCTGTTGCAAGAGACCTTACAAAGAAGCTTGCAAGTATTGCTAACTCCGCGTTGTCATTACAGCTTAAGAAGCTTATTGGTTATGATATTTCTTCATATACAAGAGGCGAAGCTCAGACAGATAATACTAAGTTTGGCCTTTTCGCAATGGCAACAATTATTCCAACAGTAACGGGTCTTCTTGGCATTATTCCGATTCTTTTCTATGACCTTTCAGGCGAAAAGAGAGAGCGTATGTACGCAGAGCTCCTTCAGCGCCGTGATGAAGCCGCTAAGATTGCTATGACAGGTGATTCCGATGCAATTAAGGAATTAGCTAAAAAGCAAATGAGCGTTGCCGAAACAAAATAATTTAAAGTAGTCGGCGGCACAATGTGTCGCCGATTTTTTGTGAAACATTAGTTTATAAAGGGGGTTTAGCCATGACAAAGGCGGAATATTTATCTAATTCTGCGAAGCTTTTTTCAATAAATGGTATTATTCTTTTTGTGGCTAATGCCTTTATTTTCGCGGGTAGCTTCAATAGTAGTTTAGGTGATTATGGTAGTAAGCTTTCCAGCTACACCTTCTATATAATAGCAGTATTGTGTTTTCTTTCCCTTAATGGCGAGGGTGTAGGCTATAAACGCCACAGAGATTTTGTTAACAAAAAACGCACCAAAACGTTGAAGTTTTTGCTATTATTTGTTTTTCTTATTCGCTTTATTAAAAAGCCTGTTGAAATATTTGTTCTTGGCTTGTTTGATGCAGGTGTAGGGCTTGTAGTTTCAAAATTGTTCTTAGGTGTATTTAATACCATAGCAACATACAGCTTCCTGTTTACGCTAGTTTCTCTTTTGTATGTTGTAAGAGATAAAAAAGAAAAACCACTAGTTTTCTTTGAATTTGTATCATTTCTCAGCGGTGCATTTTATGCAATTTACAGAAGCATCAGCTACTCTGTAACAAAATATAACCTTACTGAATTCGGAGAATCTTTTGCAGAATTGTTTTCTAGTGATTCAATGCTTTATATCTTTAGCCTTTTGGAATACTTCTTATTCGTGGTTATGTGTTTTGCCGTAATACGCCATTACAATTCAAAAATACTTTTCGAGCAAGACGAAAAAATCAAGGAACGTAAAAAAATGCTTGTTGCGCCTAAAATATACAATACAAGCCACATGGGTCTTGATACTTTGGATGACGATTTTTTGCTACCTGTAGATGAAGAAGATATATAATGTGAATTTTGTATTAAAACCGCTTTAAATTCCTTTTTGGAATATTAAGCGGTTTTTTGTATGTTAGAATAAATTAGAATAGATTACTGTTGATTGAGGTCGGAAAGGAGTGAAAGCGTGAACAAAATGAAGAAAATAATATCATTTATATTGCTTGTTGCTTTGGTTTGCGCGTTAGCTCCGAGTGTATATGCTGAAGATGTTGCAGCTTATTCCCAAGACTCTGTTAAAGGCGATTTGAACGACGATGGTGAAATCACAACTGATGATGCTCGTCTCCTTTTGAAAATAGCTGCAGGGCAGGAAGATGCAACACAGGGCGCAGACTTAAATGAAGATGGTATTGTTTCCATAGATGATGTGAAGCTTTTGCTTTCAGATACGTTCATAAAAATGACAGACGAAGAATATGTTAATTATCTCCTGTCATTAGGCTTTACAAAATCTTATACTGACTCCCTTCTCCAGATTTATAAAAAATATCCTGATTGGGAATTTATTCCTTTTATTACAGGTCTTAGTTGGAGCGAAGCGGTAGAGGGTGAGCATACACCTCATAACAAACAGTTAATCGAAAATGTTGTTTCTGCAGACTTTAAGTGCGATTGTAAATCTTGCCATGGAGTAATCCAGGAACCAAGCAACTGGGTGAGTGCATCAAAAAGAGCTGTTGAATATTATCTTGACCCTCGTAATTTTTTAACGGAAGAATATATCTTCCAATTTGAAACTACCGCATATGACGAAAACCATACTATAGATGTAGTAGAGTCTATATTAAAGCCTACCTGGATGTATAATAGCGATATCACATATCTTGATGCAGATGGTAAAACAAAAACCTATACTGAAAATGACAAGGCAGTAAAATATGCCGAGGCTATTATGAAGGCAGCCAAGGACAGCGGTATGAGTGCATATTTCCTTGCATCAAAAATTGTTCAGGAGGTTGGCTCATCAAAAGCTTCCTATGCAGGCGGCTCTTGCGGTGATAATTCTCCGTATAACGGTATTTATAATTACTACAATATAGGCGCTTATACAGGCGCGGTTGATGGCCTAAGGTGGGCAAATGGATATATGAAGGCTAAAATCACAACGCCTATGTATTCAAAAACATCAACCTCATCGTCTGCATTGATTACTGTTCCTAAAGGTACTGAATTGAACTTTATGGAAATAACGGGAGATTTCTATAGGGTTTGTGCTATAGTAAGCGGGAAAAAATATAGTGGATATATTCCTAAGGTAAATGTTACTGCCTCCACAACTTATGGCAGACCCTGGGATTCTCCATACAAATCTATATATTATGGCGCGCAATATATATATGAATCATTTTCCGAGCACCAGTTTACAGGGTATTTACAAAAATTCAATGTTAACCCTGCATCTGAAAATCTTTATAGCCATGAATATATGGCAAATATAAGAGCTGCAGTAGCAGAAAGCCAGAAGACATACAAGGCATATAAAGATATTGGTGTGCTTTCTCCCAAAAAGGTTTTTTCGATTCCTGTGTTTAAGGATATGCCTAATGCAAATATGTCAGCTCAGGAGGCATTTTTGGAAGCAAAGCCTTCTGTTACAGCTACTGCTTCAACAGATGGTGTAACGCTTAGCTGGAATGGAATAAAGGATGCACTTTATTATCAGGTGTGGAAGTTTGATTCCGCAAAGGGTAGTTATACGATGCTTAAAGCAACCTCTGCAACAAGCTACACAGATTCTACACTTTCTGCTGGAGAAATAGCTAGATATAAAATCAGGGCTTTTAATCGTGATTCAAATGGGGAATATGTTTTCACACAATATAGCGATGAGTTTGAAGCGATAGGTGCCTCAAAAACACCTGATGGACTTTCAGTGACAGAGGTAACGGACACATCAGTAAAAATAAAGTGGGGTTCCGTTTCCTGCCATGGCTATAATGTATATAGATATAACAGCGTCAGTGGTTATACTCTCGCTGCTACAGTAACCGATACAGAGTTTTTAGATACAACTCTTGCAGCAGGTTCGAAGTATATGTATAAGGTTTGTAGCTTTTATAAATCTGCAAATATGGTTTCCTGCTCCAGTCATACACCTGCTCTTACTGTAAGAACAACGGGTGAGACACATCTTACAGGTGTTGTTAATGTAAACGATTCTCTTAATATACGAAAGTCCCCAAGCACAGACAGCGAGAGAATTACAACGGCTTCTTCAGGTCAGGTTGTTTTGATTCTTGAAACATTAACCGATTGGTATAAGGTGCAGTTTACCGCGAATGGTACTACATATACAGGCTATGCAAGCGCAGATTATATAAAGCTTAACGAAGTAGAGGTTGAAGCTTGCCCATACGCAGAGCCTACTGAAACTCTTCGTCAGGGTAGTAGTGGTGAATGCGTTAAGTGGCTTCAATGGCATCTTTGCAAAGCAGGCTATATGGTTGAAAAAGATATAGATGGTGCATTCGGCGCTCAGACAACCCTTGTGGTAAAAGCCTTTCAGGAGGATAAGGGCTTGTCGGTTGATGGTGTTGTAGGCGCAGGTACACGAAACGCTTTGAAGAATTCCATATAAAATTACATAAGATAAAACGGATTGACTAAATAAAAGTCAATCCGTTTTTTTGTTGCGTGTTTATCTTGTAAAAAACCTTTTTATATTCAGGTTATCGTCAAAAATTATAAGGTCTGCATCGCAACCGATTTTTATCTGACCCTTTGTGTTTTCATAGCCTACTACAGTTGCAGGTGTAAGGCTTGCCATTTTTACTGCGCTGTAAAGTGGCACGCCAACCTCTTTATACATATTTCTTACGCAGTCTTTAAGTGTGGTAATGCTTCCCGCAAGCGCAGATTTATCTGCGAGGAGCATAACACCATCCTCGCATACAACCTGAATGCCGTTTTCTTGTGTGATGATTGCATTTTCTTCTATTTCAGAGGCGGAATATTCAAGTCCATCAGTGATAAGATACATTTTATCATCGCCCTTGCACTTGTATATAAGCCTGAGAAGACCTTTAGGTAAATGCTTCAGGTCGGCAATCGTCTGAACAGATATTTCATCTATAGCAAGACCTGCTTCAACTACGCCTGCAGTTCTGAGAGGACCTGTTTTAAAGCAAGAGGAGCAGGCATTGTATATGTGGGTAATATCAGAAAATCCGTGTTTTACAGCTTCTTCAACTTGTTCATAGCTTGCGGCAGAGTGAGCAACGCTACCAACAATACCTCTCTTTTTGAGTTTGTCGCCTAAGGCTAAAACACCTTCTTCTTCAGGCGCAGCACCCATAATAAGAATTTTGTCCCATAAATCAAAAAGTTCATCAGGCGGACATTTAATAGGGTTTAAAATGTTTTGTTCACTTTGGGCACCCTTGTATTTTTTTGAGATATAAGGTCCCTCATAATGTACACCTAAAATGGTTGCGGTCTTAATTTCTTCTGAAGCTTTTTTAATTGAAAGAGTAACATTTTTTAATTGCTCAACCGGTGCGGCAAGTGTTGTAGGTACAATTGAAGTTGTGCCGTATTTCAAGTGAGCTTCCGCCATCTCTATTATATCACGGTAATCTTCGCTCATAGCACTTTTTCCGCCACCACCGTGGACATGTATGTCAACAAAACCGGGGGAAAGGAAATTGCCTTGACAATCAACCACTTCAGCTGCTTTGCTATCTTCGAAATTATCGCATATATCAATTATTTTTCCTTCATTTGTAACAACTACGCAATCGCAAATTTTATCAGGGAAAATAACCTTTGCATTTTTGAAAATTCTCATATTATCACCTGAGATAATTTTATGTTATGAAGTTAAAGTTGTCAATGAAAATATTTTTTTGCGACCTTTACCGACAAATGTTTTAGATTCAAAATTATATAATATTCAAAGAGGTGAGGGTATGATTGCGGTTTATGCCGATGTGCTTGTGTGTTTGAATATTTTGTTTACATATATTTTTCTTGTATGCACACGAGTATGGGGTAATACGGCAACGAATAAATGGGGCGTGTGCCTTGGCTCTGTGGTAGGTGGGCTTTCTGCCCTTATAGTACTTGCAGGGGATATTGGAGTTTTTCTTTCACTCATATTTAAACTAACAACATCTACAGTTGTTGTTTTAGTCAGTTTTTTGCCCTCATCTTTTAAATTGTTTTTAAAAGTATATTTTCGGTTCCTTGGTGTCAACGTAATATTTGGCGGTGCAATGTATTTTATTGAAATTACTTTGAAGCCACATAACATAATGTATTTTAACGGTACAGTATATTTTGATATGGATATAAAATATCTTGTTGGATGTACTTTTGTTATATATGGATTTTTCCTTTTTGCTGATTTTCTTGTGAAGCGCAAGTCGATGAAAAGTGAAATATATAAGGTGAAAATAGTCTTCAGAAAAACCGCGGTTACAGTTTCAGGTTTTGTGGATTCTGGCAATAGCCTTACGGATGGCTTGACAGGTAAAAGCGTTCTTGTAGCTGAGTTGAAAGCACTTTCACCACTCTTTACATATGAGGAGATAGGGTATTTCAAAAGTGGAAATATTGAGAAGGTTCCTGATTCGCTTAACGGTAAAATAAGGTTTATTCCTTGCCATACAATAAACGGAGAAAATTTGCTACCTGTTTTTACACCCGATGTATTGGAAATAGAAATAAAGGGTAGAAAAATCAATTGTATCAAAGATTTCTGCGTCGCACTTGTTAATAAAGAGTTGTGCGGCGAATATAACATTCTTCTTAACAAAGCTATATATGATTTGATTTAGGTGATTAAATATGGAATTGAGATTGAAATTAAATATTCTAAAGAATAAGATATTATTAAAGTTTTTTAAAAAAGAAATTTTTTATATTAACAGTCCTCAAACGTTGCCACCGCCATTGGAAAAAGAGGAGGAAGAGCAGTGTGTGGAAAATTTTATAAAAGGAGATTCAAGAGCAAGAGATAAACTTGTTGAGCATAATTTAAGATTAGTTGTGTACGTTGCCAAAAAGTTTGAAAGCTCAGGAGTAAATATCGAGGATTTGGTTTCTATTGGCACTATAGGTCTTATTAAAGCTGTTAACACATTTAAAGCAGATAAAAACATTAAGCTCGCTACATATGCTTCAAGGTGCATTGAAAACGAAATTTTAATGTATCTGAGAAAGGTTAATCATCAGAAGCTTGATATTTCTCTTGATGAGCCACTCAACGTTGATTGGGATGGAAACGAGCTTCTTTTATCGGATGTTCTGGGTAGTGATGGCCTTGAAATCAATGATAATGTGGAAATGGAAGATGAAAAGCGGATTCTTTATGAATGTATGGCGGATTTATCTAAAAGAGAAAGGCTTATTATGAATATGCGTTTCGGAATGTGTGGTGAAAAGGAAAAAACACAAAAAGAAGTGGCAGATGAATTAGGCATCTCCCAAAGCTACATATCGCGACTTGAAAAAAGGATAATTTTAAAATTAAAAAAAGATATTGAAAAACAGACTATGGAAAAATAAAAAAATATTTGAAATTTGGAAGAATTTGTACTAATATGAATATAATGGAAATATTTAATTTTCGTTAGAGGGGTATTCACTATGAATAGAGCGCAAATTGTTTTCAAAGCAATAGACGGTATTTGCTATCCGACACAAAATATGATGAAGTTTCCGGATGTTGTGTGTGAAAAGGATATTTCATATGATATAGCTGAGCTTACCAAAGGCGACCTTTACTATAGAAAGGATATAGTGAGCGACGGTAAAAAGCATCCGCTTATTTTATATTTTCACGGCGGTGGCTTTATAATGGGCGATAAAAAATGTCGTGTAAGTATCAGCGAATTTTATGCAAGCCAAGGCTATTTTGTTTTTTGCGTAAATTATCGTATGCCACCCGAGGTGTTTTTCCCTGAGTATGCATATGATTGTGTAAATGCAGCAAACCACATAAAAGTGTTAGCTCAGAAGCATAATATTGATTTAGATAACCTTGTTATAACAGGGGATAGCTCAGGCGGTTACACCGCTGCATATATAGAGGCTCTTTCTTGTAATCCTTGGTTGGTTGAAAAGTTAGGCTGCCCTGTGCTTCAGGTGAGCTTTAAGGGTGCAATGCTTATGTGCGGCATATATGACCTGGATGTTCTACTTAAAGGTACAACTCTTTTAGGAGTTATACCAAAAACCGCACAGCTTCTTGTTGGCGATTTCCCACTAAAAAAAGATTTATCAAATTTCAATGAATATGAGTATATAGACTACTTATCACCGGCTTCTTTCGTCAATGAGAAATGGTGCAGTACGTTTATGTGTTGGGCGAACGATGATATAGTTTGCCAGAATCAAGGCGAGCCTATGGCAGAAAAAATCAAAGTCGTTGCTCCATACTTTGATATGTATGATGTAGATGGTTTTATAAATAACCATTGCTTCCACCTTGAATTTAGTCATAATAAACTTGCTATGGAGTGTATGCAGAAATCTGTAGAGTTTTTAAAGCATATATTTGAGGAAGAAACAGTAATTGCTTAATAGATAAAAAATAATGTCTGCGAAACTGATTGTCAGTATCGCAGACATTTTATTTTGTAATATTTTATCTGATGTTACCTGTATTTGTTTTAAGTGTAACGTCGTGTGCGCCACCTTCAACAATACTTGTTGCACTAACAAGTGTAAGCTTTGCATCTCTCTGCAAATCAGGGATAGTAAGTACACCGCAGTTGCACATTGTAGATTTGACCTTGTAAAGGCTCTTTGTAACGTTGTCGTGGAGAGAACCGGCATATGTTACGTATGAGTCAACACCTTCCTCGAAGCTGAGCTTTGACTGACCGCCAAGGTCGTATCTCTGCCAGTTACGAGCTCTGTTGGAGCCTTCGCCCCAATATTCTTTAACGTATGTGCCGTTAATATTAAGCTTTGGAGTTGGGCTTTCGTCAAAGCGAGCGAAGTATCTGCCAAGCATCATAAAGTCTGCACCCATAGCAAGGGCAAGTGTCATGTGGTAGTCGTGAACAATACCACCGTCAGAGCAAATAGGAACATAAACGCCTGTTTCCTCAAAGTATTCATCACGAGCAGCTGCAACCTCAATAAGAGCAGTAGCCTGACCGCGGCCGATACCCTTTGTTTCGCGAGTGATACAGATTGAACCGCCACCGATACCAACTTTAATAAAGTCTGCGCCTGCTTCTGCAAGGAAACGGAAACCGTCGCGGTCAACAACGTTACCTGCACCAATTTTAACTGAATCACCGTATTTTTCACGAACGAAAGCTATTGTACGCTTCTGCCATTCCGTATAACCCTCAGAAGAGTCAATACAAAGCACGTCTGCGCCTGCTTCAACAAGTGCAGGGATTCTTTCTTCGTAGTCTCTTGTGTTGATACCTGCGCCAACCATATATCTCTTCTGGCTGTCGAGGATTTCTTGTGGGTTTTCTTTGTGCTGAGAGTAGTCCTTACGGAAAACGAAGTAAAGGAGATTACCCTTATCATCTATAATAGGGAGAGAGTTGAGCTTGTGCTCCCAAATAATATCGTTTGCTTCTTTAAGAGAAGTAGATGCAGGAGCAGTAACAAGCTTTTCGAGAGGAGTCATGAACTCTGTTACTTTCATATCAAGTGGCATACGGCTAATGCGGTAGTCTCTTGATGTAACAACACCTAAAAGCTTGCCTGTTGCTGTGCCATTGTCTGTAACAGCCATTGTAGAATGACCCAATCTGTCGTAAAGATTAACAACATCGCCTAATGTGTTTTCTGGACAAAGGTTTGAGTCTGAAATAACAAAGCCTGCTTTGTAGTTTTTAACTCTTGCAACCATTGCAGCTTCGTCTTCAATAGACTGTGAGCCGTAAATGAAAGACATACCGCCCTCTTTAGCAAGCGCAATAGCAAGTGTATCGTTAGAAACAGACTGCATAATTGCAGATATCATAGGAATGTTAAGAGTGATAGGAGCTTCTTCCTCGCCCTTTCTGTACTTGCAGAGTGGTGTGCTAAGGTCAACATTGTTTGGAATACAATCTGGACCTGTGTAGCCAGGAATAAGCAAATACTCGCTGAATGTTCTTGAAGGTTCTTTACAGTAATGAGCCATCTTTATCTCTCCTTTTGTGCAATAATATTACCTTATATTTTACTTTTTTCTCTTTGTATTGTCAACTATGAAATATAACGATTTCAAGGGTAATTTTTAGCATTAAATTATTGTAAAATGCCATATTCTATGATAGAATCAGTAAATAATCATAATTAGTTATTTTATGGTTAATTTTTGTTGACGGGGTGTATCTATGGCGCATTTTGAAATTGATTTTCACGATAAAAATAGTGAAAGATATATGCTCAGCGGTAGAATTAATCAGATTCTCCGAGATTTAGAGGAAAAGTTTATTGTTGCGGACAGTATCGGAACAGGAGATTTCCTTTTCCGTGATGGTCAGTATAGTATAGATGAAATTAACGAGGGCGAGTGGGCTCCTTTTAAAGCGGGCGAGGATTTCTGGGGTTATCACGAATGCTACTGCTGGTTTAAGCAGACTATTAAGATTCCAGAAGAGTTCAAGGGTCAGCATGTCGTTTACAAGCTTGTGCCTTATGAGCGCAGCTGGAATGAGGTTAACCCACAGTTTATTATCTTTGCAAACGGTAAGATTGTGCAAGGTGGAGATAGTAACCATCAGTATGCAACGCTTACAGAGTGTGCTGAAGGTGGGGAAGAATTTGAGATAGCAATCAATGCTTATTCTGACCCTCACGAGTGGAGAGGTAAGATTCAACTTTCTGCTCAGCTCCAGGTTATTGATGATATTGCGATGTCTGTTTACTTTGATATTCTTACACCTCTTAAGGTTGCAAAATATCAGGGTGAGGACAGCGACGCACGTGTGAATATTATCAAGGCTCTTAACGAGGCTTGCAATATTCTTGATATTGATACAAATGACAGAGCGGTTTTTCACGCTTCCGCAGAAGAAGTAAGCAAGTATCTTGATGATAATCTCTATGGTAAGTTTGAAGAAGCTACTTGTTGGAGCATAGGCCATACTCATATTGACGTTGCATGGTTATGGCGTCTTCGTCAGAGCCGCGACAAGGCTTGCCGTTCATTCTCAACAGTATTAAAGCTTATGGAAGAGTTCCCTGAGTACAAGTTTATGTCTTCTCAGGCTCAGCTTTATGATTATGTAAAGCAGGATTATCCTGAAGTGTTTGAAAAAATCAAAGAGAGAGTAAAAGAAGGCAGATGGGAAGCAGAAGGCTCAATGTGGGTTGAGGCAGATACTAACGTTGCTTCAGGTGAAGCTCTTGTAAGGCAGTTTATGGTCGGTAAGCGCTTTTTCCGTGATGAGTTTGGTGTAGATAATAAAATTATGTGGCTTCCCGATGTTTTCGGATATTCCGCTGCTATTCCTCAGCTTATTAAAAAGTGCGGAATGGAATATTTTATGACAACTAAAATCAGTTGGAATGAATACAATAAATTTCCTTACGATACATTTATGTGGCGCGGTATTGACGGTACAGAGGTTCTTTCTCATTTCCCGCCAAGCTGCCACGCTACAGTAGATGAGCGCAAAAACTGGCAGACAACATATAATAGTAAATTAAGACCACTTTATGTTATTGGTGGTTATAAGCGCTATTCACAGAAGGATTTAGGTAAAGACTTCCTTATGAGCTACGGCTTTGGTGATGGCGGCGGTGGCCCGACAGTTGAGATGCTTCAGTACGGAAAACGTATGGCAAAAGGTATTCAGGGTTGCCCTGTTGTAAAGCAAAGCTCGTCTCTTGATTTCTTCCGTCATCTTGATAGTCAGGTTTCAGGCAATAAACGCCTTCCAACATGGTGCGGTGAATTGTACCTTGAATTCCATAGAGGTACTCTTACAAGCCAGGCAAGAAACAAGAAGTATAACCGTAAGAGCGAATGTCTCTACCACGATGTTGAAACAATTGCTGCTATTGCAAATAAAGAAGTTGGTTTTACATATCCAAAGGAAAGACTTCTTGAAAACTGGAAGCTTATTCTTCTTAATCAGTTCCACGATATTCTTCCCGGCTCATCAATCAAGGAGGTTTATGAGGATAGTAAGGAGGATTACGAGAAGGTGCTTGAAGCAGGTTGCGAAATGGCAGGGGATGCACAAGCATCATTGGTGGCTGAGATGCAGCTTGATGAAGATAGCATTGTTATCTTCAACACTACAGGCTTCGACAGATTTGATGTAGTTGTTTCTGATATTCCTTGCGATGAGGAATTTGCTCTCTATGATACCGCAGGAAGAGAAATTCCATATCAGAAAACTTACGACGGACGCATTGTTTTCGTAACAGGTGTTCCATCAAAGGGCTATACAACAGTAACCGTTAAAAAGTGTGCACCAACTGAATACTTTAATGTTGTTGCAACAGAAAATAAAGCATCAACACCGTACTTTGACATTGAATTCAACTCCGAGTACAACATTTCAAAGCTTATCCATAAACAAACAGGCAGAAGCATTGCTCCTGATGGCGAATTAGTTGGTAAGGTAATAGCTTATCAGGACAGACCTCATAATCACGAGGCATGGGATATTAAGTGCTACTTCGACGAAAAGAGCTGGGATCTTGATTTCAAGAAAGCAGAGCTTGTTGAACTTGGTGCAGTAAGAGCAGTTTATAAGGTTGAAAGAACATTCCGTAATTCAACATTTACAGAATTCTATTGCATCTATAATGACCTTGAAAGAATTGACGTTGATTATGAAGCTGATTGGCATGAAGACCATGTTGTTCTTAAGGCAGATTATCCTGTAGACGTTAACGCTACTAAAGCAACATTTGATATTCAGTTCGGTAACGTTGAACGCTCAACAACTACAAACACAACCTGGGAATTTGCTCAGTTTGAAGAGTCAATGCACAAGTGGGCTGACCTTTCAGATAACAGCTTTGGTCTTTCAATTATCAACGATTGTAAATATGGTTGTGATATTAAAAATGGCCATATAAGACCTACTCTTTTCCGTTGCGCTACAAGACCAAATACTGTTCAGGACAGAGAATTCCATTCCTTTACCTTCTCAATTTATCCTCATGAAAACAGCGTTGATAATTCTGACGTTTACAGAGAAGCATACAACGTAAACTTCCCGCTTTATGCAATTCCTGTTGAAGCTCAGGAGGGTACTAAGGATAGTGAATATTCACTTGTTTCTTCAAGTGAAGACAATGTAATTATTGAAACAGTTAAGGTTGCTGAGGACAGCGATGCACTTATTGTACGTGCATACGAATCATGGAACAGAAAAACTTCTGTAATGTTCACTTTCTGTGATGAAATTGAAAGCATTACTGAGTGTAACCTTCTTGAAGAAGAGGATGTTGCTATCGATTTCTCAAGTAGCAGTTTCAATACTATTTTCAAGCCATTTGAAATAAAAACATTTAAAATTAAATTTAAAAAATAAGGTAGAAATATGAACAACACATTTTTTGCAATGGTTTCAAGAATGAAATACATTGACCGTTGGGCATTAATGAGAAATACCGAAAAAGAAAGCCTTGACAGCCATTCAAAAGAGGTGGCTGTCATAGCTCACGCTTTGGCTATTATAGGTAACAAGCGCTTCGGTAAAAACTATAATGCAGACAGAGCCGCAGTTTTAGGTCTCTATCACGATGCCCACGAAATTATAACAGGGGATATGCCCACACCTGTAAAGTATGATAATGAAGAGCTTACAAATGCTTTTAAAGCGGTTGAAAATGCTGCAAACGAAAAGCTAGTTTCAAAGCTTCCTGAAGATTTACAGGATGTTTTTAATTGCCTTTTAACAGGTGACGAGGATAAAGAACTCAAGCCCCTTATTAAAGCGGCAGATAAGCTCAGCGCACTTATAAAATGTATTGATGAGCGTAAAGCAGGTAACACAGAATTCAGCGAGGCAGAAGCGGCAACTAGAAAAAGAATTCTTGAAGCCAATGTGCCTGAGGCAGATGTATTCTTAGACGAATTTATACCTGCATATGAATTAACTCTTGATATGTTATAAAAAACACCGCACTATCGGTAAGATAGTGCGGTAATTTTTATATAAAATTTATCCCATCAAGAAATTCCAAATGCTCTTGAAGAATGTTGAAATGAGCTTCATTACATTAAAGAAACTTGTTTGCTGAACTGCATCCTTCATTGCTTCTTCAAGCTCGGTGCCTTCTCTGTGAACGCTTGTAAATGTCTGATTAACAGTATCGTTCTGCATAAATTGCGGGTATTTTTCCATGTCATGAACAGTAAGTTGTTCCTTGCTTTCATAAAGTACACGATAAAATTCATCGTGGCCGTCGTGGCAGGTAGAGTGAAGCATGTCTTTAATGAACCATGTCTGCTCAGGTAGAGCGCAGGTAGAAGCGTCAATCATTCTGTCAGGTGAAATGTAGTTATATTCACTTGCTACAGCTTGCTTATAGTCCTTTGGAAGCTCTTCGCCTAAATATGCACAAGTAGCACCAACTGAAGCATATGTTGTATCAACTGTTCCGTCGGATGTGTTTTTGTATGCTTCAACGAGAGGAGTTCTCTGCATATTGTAGCCTGCAACAATATAAATATTTGTGCCGTTAGCCTGAGCATCCTTTAAAAGCTCACCTGCTTTTGACTGTACCTCGTAATGGTAATAGTCCAGTCTGTCTAAAAGAACAGCGTGGGTGTTTTCGTCAAGCTTCATGAAAGTCTTTGCGCTTTCATAATATTCATCAGGAACAAAGCTCCATATACCCGGCATTGTAGCAAAAATCGGAATAAGAGCCTCGTCAAAAACTCTGTCTTTAAGGTTTTCAACAATAACGTCTGCTATATCAACGAGGCCTGCCCATACGCCTGCAGAATCAAGCATATCAATAATAGTAATAAGAATACCTGCTAAAACATCACTATCCATTGAAGGAAGAGCGCCTGAGGCGTAGCGAACGAGGGCATCCTTATCTATATGAAGTTTACCGTTATATAATTCACCTGCAACGGCTGTACCCTGAAGAGGACAGTTTTGAAGAATTATCATTTCAATTCCGTCTGAACCGTAAAGGTTAAGGTAAGCAAGAGTTGTAACGCCACCCATTGAGGATGCTCTCATTCTTACTGTATCGTGTCCTGTGATTTCCTTTACTTCGTCGATGAAAATCTTCAGCTTCTTTGCGTTTTCGATTGGGTCCTCACGGAAATCGTAGCCGAAATAGTAGCTGTGGTCAATTCCGTGGTCTGCATTTTCAGGGTGGAATTCTTCAGATGTAACATTGGGCTGTGAGTTGCCTTCAGCATCCATTGCCAGCATACCAAAGGAAGCATTAACGCAGTCAAGAAGAACATCACCAAAAGCATCGTAATCTCCGTGGAGAATTAAATCTCCTGCCGCAGGAACAAGGGGAGCAAAGTCGCTTAAAATATCTTCTGTTTTTGGTCTGAAAAGTTGTTTTTCATTTTCTGTACCTGCATCAAGGAAAACGTATCCGCTACCGAGAGCCGCTACATAAATTATAGGTGAATCTCCGCAATCGCATTTTTTATCAACTGCAAAGCAAGGGAGAATACCCACGCACAGAATAACAATTGCTAAAAGTGATGAAAGAATTTTTTTCATATTAACACTCTCACTTTAATGTAATTTATTAACAATATATTAACACAATATTTCTTGTCTTTAAAGTGTGCAATACTTACAAATTTAGAAACCTCTTTTTGACAAAACAAAGATACTTCAATGTTGAGAAACCAAGAAAAATATGGTAATATAAAGTATATTTATGTGGAGGCGCAATATGTCTTATTCTTCATTCGCAAATGTTTACGATGCTTTAACGCTTAATGTGGATTATAAAAAGCGTGCAGAGTATGTTGCAAGCATACTCAGGGATTTTAATATTAACGATGGTCTGCTTTTGGACCTTGCTTGCGGTACGGGGTCCTTGTCTGTTGAGTTTTCAAAAATGGGCTACGAAGTTATTGCAACAGATGCCTCACCCGAAATGCTTATGGAAGCGCAGAATAAAGCCTGCGAAGAAGAACAAAACGTAATGTTCCTTTGCCAGAAAATGCAGGAAACAGACCTTTACGGCACGGTAAGAGCGATTGTTTGCTCTCTTGACAGTATAAACCACCTTTCAGATGTTGAAGAATTACGCAAGACCTTTTCTGCTCTTAAGAATTTTATAGACGATGGCGGAATAATGGTTTTTGATGTTAATACACTTTATAAGCATCAGAAGGTTTTAGCGGATAACACGTTTATTTATGACGAAAAAAATGTGTATTGTGTTTGGCAGAACAGATTACTAAAGGATAATAAAACAGTAAATATTAACCTTGATTTCTTTGTGAAAAACGGCGCTGTATATCAACGTTTTAACGAGAATTTCTGCGAAATTGCTTTCAGCGATGATGAGATAACCTCTGCAGTAGAGGATAATGGCTTTAAGGTAGTGAAGCGTTACAGAGATTTAAGCTGTGGCGGACCAAAGGAAGATACCGAGAGAGTTTATTATGTGGTAAGGAGAGAATATTGATGGAAGACTTAATGTATCTTAAAAGTGGTACAGATATAAGAGGCACCGCTATAGAAAAAGACGGGAAAGGCGTTGATTTAACAAATGAACGCCTTGAAAGCATTGTTAATTCTCTTGTAGTTTTCCTTAAAAATAAACTTAATAAGGAAGAATTAACTGTTGCTGTCGGTTACGATTCACGTGTATCATCACCTCGTATTTTTGATGTAGTTACAAAAACTCTACTTAGCCTAGGTGTTAATACATATGATTGCGGTCTCGCCTCAACACCATCTATGTTTATGTCAATAATAAACTTCGATTTGGATGCTTCAATTGAAATTACCGCAAGCCATTTGCCAATGGAAATGAACGGACTTAAATTCTTTACTCGTCAGGGCGGTTTCTCAGGCGGAGATATAAAAGAAATTTTAGAATATGCTCAGAACAACTCATACGTGGCTGAAGATGTTTCAGCTAAAACTGAAAAGCTTAGCAGTATGGATAAATATTGCGAAAATCTTTGTAATATGATAAAGGAAGGCGTAAACGCTAAAAACTACGATAAACCTTTAGAAAACCTTAAAATAGTAGTGGATGCAGGTAATGGGGTAGGTGCATTTTATGCAGAAAAGGTGCTTAAGGTTTTAGGTGCAGATACTGAGGGTAGTTGTTTTTTAGAGCCTGACGGCACATTCCCTAACCATATTCCGAATCCTGAAAATAAACAGGCTATGGAGTCAATTTGTGAGGCGGTAAAAGAATCAGGTGCAGATCTTGGGGTTATATTTGATACCGATTGCGACAGAGCCGCCTGTGTAGATAAAAGTGCAAACGAAATCAACAGAAATAAGCTTGTAGCGTTAGCGTCATATATCGCTTTGAAAAATTCAAATGGTGGCGTTATTGTTACCGACTCTGTAACATCAGATGGACTTAACGAATTTATTGAAAAAGACCTTGGTGGCGAGCATCACCGCTTCAAAAGAGGCTACAAGAATGTTATAGATGAGGCCATCCGCCTTGAAAGTGAGGAAAATAAAAAGGCACCTCTTGCTATAGAGACCTCAGGTCATGCGGCATTTTCGGAGAATTACTACCTTGATGATGGTGCATATCTTATTACAAAAATAATTATTGAAGCCGCACGTCTTGCAAAAGAGGGTAAAACAATTGAAAACGTAATCGGAAACCTGAAGACACCTGTTGAAGAAAAGGAAATTCGTTTTAAAATTCTTCTCGATGATTTCAGAGATTATGGTACATCAGTTATAAATGACCTTAAAGCTCTTGCAGAAAAAACTGATTTTACAACAATCGCACCATCAAATTATGAGGGTATCCGCTTTAATTTTAATAAAGAAAACGGCAATGGCTGGCTTCTTCTGAGAATGAGTGTTCACGAACCGCTTTTGGTTCTTAATTGCGAAAGCAACGAACAGGGCGGAGTGGAAAAAATGCTCGTTTTCTTCAAGGCTTTCATAACCAAATATGATAAATTAGATTTATCAAAAATGTAAAAACAAAGGGAAGATTCCAAATGAATCTTCCCTTAACTTTATGTTTTGTGTTTCTCGCTTTGCGCTTTATTATACATCTTTAAATTCAACTTCAGTATATCCGTCATCATCTTTCCCTTCAATTTTAAGGGTGATGGTGTCTTTTGTTTTTATAACCACAATAACGCCTACAATAATCAGCGCAACACCTAATATAGATGTAACAGCCTCCGCGAAAGCAAAAGGTGAGCCAATTATACCAATACCGATAACAGCAGTAACTACTGCGGTTATTTTTGAAAATAAACTACGTGCTTTGAAAAATGATGTTATTCCGTAAACCAGTATACCAATACCAATAAGCATAGGTATGATTGAAAGTAATCTTCTTGGATGGGAAATAAGAATAAATGCTCCTATAAG
>CAJGCL010000004.1 GCA_904501675.1 Clostridiaceae bacterium | reverse complement strand
CTCCTCAGGAGAGAGTTTCTCAATTTTTTCTTTTATGAGTGCCAACATATCCCCTTCTGCACTTTCAAAGAGAAGGCACCTTTTACAATCATTTTTCATTATTTAATTATGAATTTAACCACACTGCAAGGTGGAATGTTAGCAACAAAACCGTCGTTAGTAAGAGTGAAATCTGTAAACTCTTTTGTAAATACAGATGGGACTTTGCCAAAATCGTTGTAATCTCTTGCGTTACCTGAAACTATTTCTGCTACTACAGAAGAAACATTTGCATCTGCTATCTGACACTTAATTTCCTGAGCCTCTGTAAGAGAAGCATTGGAAACAGTTGAAATTATTGTGCCATCTTCTTTTACAGATGCACTTTCTGTAAGGATAGGTGTAACCTTATCTTCAAAATAATCTGTTGTTAAGAAACTTCCAAGAAGAGTATTTTCGGCATGAGCTTTATACATCTTAAAGATATGATATGTAGGTGTAAGCACTATATTCTCGCCATCTGTTAAAATAACTGCCTGAAGAACATTTACTGTCTGGGCAATATTAGCCATACGAACTCTATCGCAATGCTTATTGAAAATATTAAGAGTAAGACCTGCTACAAGAGCATCGCGCATTGTACTCTGTTGATACAAGAAGCCCGGATTTGTGCCCTCTTCAACATCGTACCATGTACCCCATTCATCAACAATAAGATCTACCCTCTTTTCAGGGTCATGGCGGTTCATAACCTCTGTATGACGGCGCACAAGCTCTTCCATTTTGTATGCGTTTTTGATTGTTGAATAATATTCGTAATCTGAATATGTAAGAGCAGCGCCCTTATGTCCCCAATCACCTGTAGGAATTGTATAATAATGAAGAGAAAGACCATTCATTTTATTGCCTGCGTAATGCATAACCTCATCTGTCCAATCAAAATCGAATGCATTAGGACCACAAGCAATTTTATAAATAGGATTTTTCCCGTCGTAGTTACGCACATATACATGGTAGCGTCTATATTCATCCGCATAGTAATGTGGCATCATATTACCGCCACAGCCCCATGATTCGTTACCGACTGCGAAATATTTTAACTTCCATGGCTTTTCTCTGCCGTTCTGCTTACGAAGCTCTGCCATAGGAGACACGCCATCAAAAGTCATATATTCTATCCATTCGCTCATTTCCTGAACTGTTCCGCTACCTAAGTTGCCGTTTACATAAGCATCACAACCAAGCTGATCACAAAGCTCAAAAAATTCGTGTGTACCAAAAGAGTTATCTTCAACAAGACCGCCCCAATGGGTATTTATCATTTTTTTACGGCTTTCCTTAGGACCAATACCATCTTTCCAATGGTACTCATCAGCAAAACATCCACCCGGCCAACGAAGCACAGGTATACCCATCTCTTTTAACGCATCAACAACGTCCTTACGCATACCATTTACATTAGGAATCGGCGAATTTTCGCCTACGAATGTTCCTTCATAGATGCATCTACCGAGATGTTCGGAGAACGTTCCGTAGATATCTTTATTTATTTTTGCAATTTTCTGATTTGGGTTTATAAGATATTTTTGCATAAGTTTAACCGCCTTTTTTAGTTTGTTAGATTATAACATAAATCATATTAATGTTTCAATAGTTTAAAGCAAATGCAGATAAACGAAGTTAATGATAATAAAAATGACCATGTAAAACTTAACAAGAAAACGAATAATATGGTTTGCTCGCACATAGTTATTAAAGTGCAGTGAACGGCTATTCACCGCGGTTTATAGCCTTTCTGTATTGCTATTTGCAATAAAAGTTTTTTGCATAAATATCCATTTTTGTTAAAAGATACAATCTTTTTACAGGGTGTTACAAATTTATTGCTTTTTAGAGGTTTTAGGTATAAAATGGTGAGCGTATTTATTTTGGCTCTTTATATTGAGCTTTTCTAGAATTGTTGCGTTGCAACAAAAAGGAGTGCTGACAATGAGTTATATTCAAAACGTTATTGATGAGGTTGCAAAAAAGCATGCAAGCGAACCGGAATTCGTGCAGACAGTAACAGAGGTTTTAAACTCTCTTACTCCTGTTATTGAGCAACATCCGGAATATGAAAAATATTCATTACTCGAAAGAATCGTTGAACCAGAAAGACAGATTACTTTCCGTGTTACATGGACAGATGATAGTGGTAAGGTTCACGTAAATACAGGCTACCGTGTACAGTTTAATGGCGCTATAGGTCCATATAAGGGCGGTCTTCGCTTCCACCCATCTGTTTACTCAGGTATTATGAAGTTCCTTGCTTTTGAGCAGACATTCAAAAACAGCCTTACAGGTCTTCCAATAGGCGGCGGTAAGGGTGGCTCTGACTTTGACCCTCGCGGTAAGAGTGATATGGAAATACTTCGTTTCTGCCAGAGCTTTATGACAGAGCTTTACAGACATATCGGTCCTGACGTTGACGTTCCTGCAGGTGATATCGGCGTAGGTGGTAGAGAAATCGGCTACCTCTACGGTCAGTACAGAAGAATTAAGGCTGCTTTCCAGAATGGCGTTCTTACAGGTAAAGGTCTTTCATATGGTGGTTCTCTTGTTCGTCCTGAAGCTACAGGCTATGGCGCTACATACTATGCTTGCGAAGTTTTCAAACACTTTGGCGAGGATATCAAGGGCAAGACATTCGCTCTCTCAGGCTTCGGTAACGTTGCTTGGGGCGCAGCAAAGAAGATTACTGAGCTTGGCGGTAAGGTTCTTACAATTTCAGGTCCTGATGGTTATGTTTATGACAAAGACGGAATCAGCACACCAGAAAAGATTGAATATATGCTTGAAATGAGAGCATCCGGTCGCGATAAAGTTCAGGATTATGCAGATAAATTCGGTGCAGAATTCTTCCCTGGCGAAAAACCATGGGGCGTTAAGGTTGATGTTGCTATGCCTTGCGCAACACAGAACGAAATCAATATGTACGAAGCAAGCAAGCTTGTTGCAAACGGTGTTCAGTATTACATCGAGGTTGCTAACATGCCAACAACAAATGATGCACTTGAATTCCTTAAAGAGAATGTTAAGGTTGTTGCTCCATCAAAGGCTGTTAACGCAGGTGGCGTTGCTGTTTCTGCTCTTGAAATGGGTCAGAACTCAATGAGATATAGCTGGTCTGCAGAAGAGGTTGATGCAAAACTTCAGCAGATTATGAAAGAAATTCATGATAACTCAGCAAATGCTGCAGAGAGCTATGGTTTAGGCTACGACCTTGTTGCAGGCGCTAACATCGCAGGTTTTGTTAAGGTTGCAGACGCTATGATGGCTCAGGGCGTTATCTAATAATAAATAAGAGAGTGGTGTTTCACCACTCTTTTCTTTTTGGTTGTTTACTTTTTTTAAAAAATATGATATATTGAACATGTATTAAATTGTTATTTATAAGGGGTGATTTTTGTGTACAGATTTTTGAACACAAAAAAAGGCTTCACTTTAGTTGAATTATTGGTTGTTGTTGCTTTAATGGGTATACTTGTAGCCATAGCTGTTCCTATATACTCATCAACTCAAAAAAATAACCGAATTAAAATTTGTAGAGTTACAACACATAAATTAGAATCTGATGTTCGTTTATGGGCTATGCAATTCCCATTCAACGAACCATTTACTTTCAAAATAACATCAGATGGCTCAACAGGTACTGTAACCGAATGGAATAATGGTATGATTGATTCTACAAGAGATCTTATTGAGAATGATATTCTTAAAAACGAAATTCCTTACTGTCCTGCTAGCGGAACATTCTACATAGAGCTAACAAAAAACGACAATAGAGCGTACTGCGACGTGCATGTGTATTGTGATGGTGGTACAGACGGAGATTGCCACAAGCACGCTTCCTGATAAATAAAAAAATAACAAGCGTAAGATTCGATAAATCTTACGCTTGTTTTGTTTTACTTTAATTAAAGAATCTCAACTGTACCGTCTTCGTAAACCTTAATTTTATCACCTGTTTTAACTGTGTTAAGGAATTCCTCACCAAGACAGTCAACTGTTGGCATTGGAGTATCTGTCCAAACAGAGCCAAGAATTGCGCCTGCTGCTGCAAGAGAGTCAATATGCTCTGAGAAAAGCATACAAGCAGGGCTTCTCTCCATAACCTTTGCACAATAAAGAACCATACCACCTGTTGTTGAGCCGATTGTCTGAGGAAGACAAAGAGCTGTACCAACCATTGGCTTTTCAAAAATATCTGTGTTATTCTGGTCTCCGCACTTTGCTTCCTTATCACCAAACTGAAGAGCATTCTGGAAAGATGCAAGTGTGTTAAAACCGCCGTGTGAAACAAGAGCTGTTGCTTCTGCTGTGCCTGGTACTACAGGACGACCTTTAAATGTTTTCATCTTATTTTGCCCCCTTTGTGATAATATCAAGAATCTCTTCACTTGTGTAGTAACGAGATGTTGTATATGTACGAAGCTTGTTGGAGTTTGTGATTACTCTGCCCTTTTTAGCTACAGGGTTATTCATATACATAAGAGGACAAATATAGCTGAGTACTACGCCTGTTGCTGCAAGCTTTGCTGCATATTCTGTTTTATTGAATTCATCGCAAACTGCAGGAGCTGCTGTAAATACAGTAGGAATTGTAACCTTCTTTTTACCGCTCTTCTTAAGACCTTCACATACGTTATCTGTCCACTCTTTAAGCTGCTGAAGAGAAAGGTGTGGGCAACCGATAAAGCAAAGCTGAGGAGCCTTTGAAGGATCCTTCCACATAACAGGATAAGAATTCTTAACTCTTTCAAGTTCTGTGTCGTCGATAACATAAACCTGTGCATTTTCTGCAATAAGGCTATCGCCCATTTCAACTGCTTCAGGAGTAAGACCTTCAATATGATAAAGACCAACCGCACCATTTGATGCTGTAGCAGCACCAAAGTCTTTAAGATATGCCTTTGCAGCATCATCAAGCTCCGTACCAATCCACTCTGTAAGACCCTTAACGAAAGGAACGTCTTCCATAACCTTCATACCGATTGCTGAGCCAAGAACCTGAGCTTCAGGTTTCTTTTTACATTTAACTTCAACAACCCATGTTGCCTTTCTTCCTTCATCTGTTACAAGACCGAAGTAAGGAACGAAACCAACGATTGAACCAAAAAGTTCGATAATACCTGAGTTACGGTTGCAACGAGCACCAAGAACTGAGTTAGCATAAACAACTGCACTTGATTCTGCCCATGAAAGAACATCCCCCTTGTTAGGAACGTTACCAACCTGATCCATATAGCATGTGCAAGTATATGCACTGTCGCTGACAAGACCTAATTTTCTGAGTTGCTCATCGTAGCTGTCCTGCTTTGTGTACATAAACTTGTTGAAAACAAGATTTTTTACGAAGTTTGAAGGAACCTTCGGATCAACAGGCTTAGGGTCAACAGAAAACTGCTGTTTTGATTTAATTCCTGCATTGATAAGCTGATCCATAAGGTCGTAAACAGGTGTCATAACCTTAAGACCAAAGCTTGTAACAAGGTGTCCTTTTTCACTTGTTACAGGTACCATTTTAGTAGCACCAAAAGCTTCACCATACATAACAAGGGTTTTCATAACCTTTGCCATAGTCTCCCCTTGCTCACCATTAAGTATGGCTTGCTGTTCAGGAGTCAATTCCATTTTGTAGTCCATTGAATTCATCCTTTCTTGAATTACATTTACCATTTTATTTTATCACAAATAAAACTAAATGCAATATATTTTGTTAAAAACATAACACAAAAAACCTGATTTATCGTATATTACGACAAATCAGGTCGATTTTTAAATAACTATAAAATCTTTTGCAGAAATCATAACGCCATTAACCTCAACGACAGAAGGGTTATAATTAACATAAACTATTTTTGCATAGTCGTATGTTATTTTGTATACACCATCAGTTACTTTTTCGTGAGATGTAATTTTCATTTTCATTAAAGGATTCATCTGCTTAGCCTTAGAATAAAGCTTGGCGGTTCTTGTAGCATAAGAACTGTAACTTATACCTGTATCTGTACTATTAGTAAACAAAAACGATGGAACACAACCATATTCTACACATTTAAGAAGAACATCATCAGAAGAGAGATTTGAAACATTAACAGGCATACTACCATAAATAACACTTCCATGAAGCACCATCTGCAAAACAGGCACAACTGTAACACCCTGCTGACCCTCACAAGAAGCCGTGTTAGGTGTTGAAAAAACAATATCTGCCTGTTTCATTAGATAAACTGCAGGAGAATTGAGCATAAGACTACCTGCAGCGCTAAGAGCACATGTATTTTCCCTAAGAATTCCAAGCACGTTTTGACGGTTATTCTTACCTTTTAAGTCTGTATAAAGAATATTTGAACCATCATTAAGACAAATATTTGATGAAGCAACATCTTTGGCAAATTTATAAGCAGTTCCGATATTATGGTTTACAGATTCCATATCTGTAATTTGAAACTCTTCCGGAATAACACCTATGAATTTAGATGTTTCATCATAAATTCTTACCTTGTTATCTCTGCCACCTTTTTGTGTAACAATGTTAGCATCAATATAGAGACTATTGGCTTGTTCTGCTATCTCTTTGGCAAGGGAATAAAAGCCATTTGCGCCGCCAAGAGCATCAGAGAACCCCTGCTTTCCACCACCAACAGCGCCAACAAGACCTCGTTTGTTATATCCGGAAAATCTCAGGGCGATGTTACGCACGCCACGGGATTTTAAAAGAGCTGTTATTTCTGCTGCATCTTCAAATGTTGTCAAAGATGTTTTTCCGTTATGACTACCCACCACATTTATAACAAAAGGCAGATCTGTAAAGTTTGAATTCAAGCCGGTGTTAAGATAATTTCTTTCTGTAAGGCTATCACGCACTTGTGCAGCAATGGTGTTATAATCTGAACCATCACCTTCAACCATATAAGTCTGAGAAATTTTTCCGTTATAGCTTTCCCCTGCAATAAATTCCCCATTAACAACGCCACAAGCAGTTATGGTAAAGGTGTTATAAAGATATCCTCCACCTTTTTCAAAGCGCTTACACGTAATCTGAGAAAGTGCATCGCCATCTTCAATTATAGCATTTACAGAAAAATTGTTTTTTGTAAGAGCAAAGAACGGCAATAAAGCACCTTGAGAATAATCGTAAAAAGCAACATCCTCTCCATACACATTCAGTTTAAGAGAAAGCGATGTTTGAGAAACAGTATCAAGGTTAATAAGTGCTCCGCAACCATCCGGTACCGTATAATACGCCCCTTTTTCACCTGAGCCAATTGAAAAAAGACCGGGAAGAAGAGTCAATTTTTCCACAAGTATACCTTTACTACAGGAAATTTCACTTACATCAACTGATATCGAGAATCTACTGTTTTTGAACTCAAAACGAACAGGAACTGTTACAAATAACGACTTTGATTCTTCTATTGTTTCGCCTTGTCGTTCAGGAGAAAGCGTATAGCTCACTAAAAAGTAATCCTCACCTTGCTCTTCTACATTAAAATTGCCGAAATCAACACAGTTAGCAGAAGAATCCATTGAGTACGAGTTACCTTTACGGTCTCTAAGCCTTATCTCAAATATTGATGCAAAAGAATTTTTCGCTGCATCAATATTATGAGAACAAAGCACATTACCGTTATCAGATGCACATAAAGCAATTGTTGAAAGCTGACTATTGTACAGAAGTTTAGCATCTGTTCCAATAGATATGTCATAATCCTTTATATCAAGACCCGAAGTTTTTTTTGCATTTCCGTACATATAGTTTTTCGCTTCCTTTTTCACGAAAAGCGGAATCACAGCGCAAAACACCATAATGACCGCCATAACGGCAGCAATTAACACAAATATTTTTTTGTTTTTTAAATTAATCTTTTTCATATATTCACCGACAAAACAAATAATTACAGTTATAATACCACGATAGAGCAAACAATGTCAAATCTCTTATCCCCCTGTATTAAGAAAATTTTTAACTGTTTGTAAATAAAATTTTATAATAAACTAATTACGCGAAAACACTTGTAAAATTTTATGTTTTGTTATAAAATAGGAATGATATTTGCATACTTGTGTTGATAAGTGTGCGACAATAGAAAGCAAAGGATGAAAATTTTATGGCAAACAACGAAATTAAAACAAATGCCGAAATTTATCGCGAACAGCGCAAAGCACGTCTTGCAAAAGCGGCTAAAAAGAAAAAATCAGGTAAAGGCGATAAGATTCTCAGAATACTTATAAAGATTCTCTGCATCGTTCTTATTGTTGGTCTTGTTCTTTTCGGTATCGGCAAAGTTATAACAGATGTTTTCTGCATTCCACAGAAAATTCTAACTATTGCTACATACGGTGATGAAAAGCTCACAGCTGCTGAATATAACCATTACTATATGCAGCTTTATGAGCAGGCTGTATCCATGTCTCAACAGTATGATTCAAATTACGGCACAGGTGCAGGTAAAACCTATTTCGATACAACTGTTAACCCTGCAGATCAAGAATACCCCGGTGATGATGCTCCGGAAGGCGTAGAAACATGGTCTGATTATTTCAAATATTTTTCTGCAGAAAGAGCATTCCTTATTAAAACTGTTTACAACAAAGCTGTAAGTGATGAAGCTAAGACAGAAGGCTTTGAATTAACAGAGGCTCAGATAACAGAAATGAACGAGTCTATAGATGAGGCGATAAACAGTCTTGCTGAATCTGCAAAAGATAATGATTTCGCCCTTGATAACTATATTTCAAAAACCTGCGGTGAGGGCCTTAACGAGAAATCATACAGAGAAATCCTCACAAGAGATATGACTGCTCAGTATTACCTTGACTGGTATCAGGAAAAGGCTCAGAAAAGCATCACAGATGATGACATTAATAAATACTATGCAGAACATAGAGATGAAGTTGATATTGCAAGCTTCAGATATTTCACAGTAAGTTATGCAGAAGCAACAGAGGGCTCAAAAGACCCTGTTTATACTCAGGCAGAAGCCAAAGCACGCGCAGAGCAGTTTAAAGCAAAAGCAGGTACTGAAAAAGAATTTATTGCAGCAGCAAAGGAATTCGCACCACCAACATATGCTTCAGCATACGCTACAGATTCTGCAACACTTGCTTCAAACTTAACAAAATCATCTATAACTGCTCTTTCAGAAGATTTCGCTAACTGGGCTTTCGATTCTTCCAGAAAAGCCGGCGAAATGAACATCTTTGAAGTTAAGAGCCAGGAAGCTTTCTACATCATTCTTATGACAGAACCTGCTCACAAAGATACAGCTTCTGCAGGTGTAGATGTTCGCCACCTTCTTGTTCAGGCAGAAACTTCTAAAGAAAATGCAGAAGGCGAAAAAGTTACACTTTCAAATGATGAGATTGCTAAAAACTTTGACAACGCTAAGATTGAAGCAGAAAAACTGCTTAAAGAATGGAAGGATGGCGAAGCAACTGAAAAAAGCTTCAGTGCACTCGTTACAAAACATACAGACGACACTGCTTCTGCATCCACTGGTGGTCTTTACGAAGATATAACTTCACAATCAAGTTATGTTCCTGAATTCCTTGATTGGTCTCTCGCCTCTCACAAGCCAGGCGACACAGGTATTGTAAAGACAGATTATGGCTATCACATCATGTATTATGTTGGTGCTGATAGTCAGCAGAAATGGCAGAGCGATATTAGTGCAATTCTTGCTTCAGATGATTTCAACGCATATACAGAAGAAATCTATAACGAAATTTCGGGTAATGTTGATAGAGTTGACTTCCTTATTGATTGGGCAGCTGAATCTGTAGAAACTTTAATCAACAGATATACATCTAACTTTGCTTCTTCTTCCGCTTTATATTAATTAAGACAAAACAAAAAGCACTCGGATTTCTCCGAGTGCTTTTTTATCTATAATTATAATCAAAAAACCTATTTGCATTCTCATAAAACATTTTGTCAAGCAACGAATTGCTGAAACCTGAGATTAATAAATTGTCATATACACTAGTTAATTTTTCCACACCATTTAAATCAGAATGCACCTCGCAACCATCATAATCTGCACCAACAGAAACAACATCTTCCCAACCATTTTCAGCAAAATATTCAATTTGTCTTTTCAAAGAAGCGATTCCTTCAATGTTATCAGATTCAATAAAGTCTCTGCAAAAATTCAGCCCTACTATTCCGTTGCGCTTATGTATTTCTCCTATTTGCTCTGCAGTAAGATTTCTTTTTTTGCCGTAAGGATTGTCAACAATATCAGCATTGGAGTGAGAAGCCAGAAGCGGACCGTCGTAAAATCTTACAAGTTGCCAGAAGCTTTCTCTGTTTAAATGGGAAACATCTATTGCAATATTAAGTTTCTCACATTCTTTTACAAACTCTTTTCCGAATCGTGTAAAACCACCCTCTGAAAACGCACCGGAAGCAATTTCATTCTGAGCATTCCATGTTAGTGTTATAAGACTTACACCTTTTTCTTTTAACCTGTATAGGCCCTCAATTGTACCACCGCAAGCAGAACCGCCTTCTGCGGCAAGAATCGCTTTAACTGGCGTTTTTTTGTTATCTGAACATAACGATATTATATCCTTATTTTTATTAATTTCTCCGGCAAAGAAATCAGCAACAACATTAAAATATGAAAAAGCCTGCTCTCCCCTATACTCATCAGGTATCCAGATTGCAAACACTTGGGTATAGGATTTATATTTACTTAATCTTTCAAGATCAATATGTAAATCATTCTTTTTCAAGCTTTTACCTTGCTTAAAGCACTCGCCTATTGTATCACAATGCAAATCAAAAATTCTCATAAAACCTCAAAACGCATTTTCGATATGATTTATATTGGTTACATTCTGCGCATTATCAACAATAACCTCAATTATATCGAATCTATAATCATATTTAAGTTTGTATCTGTTTATATATGCAGTAGCGGCACTTTTAAGATTTTCCTGTTTTCTGAAATCTACTGCTTCGGCAGGTGAAAACATTCCGCCCTCACCTCTTGTTTTAACTTCCACGAAACACAAGGTATTGTTTTTAAAAGCAACAATATCCAATTCACCTGAACTGATCAAGAAATTATTGCTGAATATTTCATAGCCTTGCTGTCGCAGAAAACGTGCCGCACTCTGTTCACCAAAAGCACCTAAAAGTTTTGTATTCATTTGACATCTTCACCCAATATTTTCTTAAGAAAGCTACGTCTGTGCACAGGAGAAACTCCGTATTTTTCAATCATTTCATAGTGGAGTTTCGTGCCATAACCTTTATGTTTAGGAAATTCATATTGAGGATACTCTTCTGCTATTTTAAGCATAAATCTGTCTCGGCTGACTTTAGCAATAATTGACGCCGCAGCAACTGACATACATTTGCTGTCGCCTTTTACTATAGTAACTTCTTTTACGCCTGTTTTAGGATATTGATTGCCATCAATGTATGCTAAATCAGGTTTAACAGAAAGCCCATCAACAGCGCGTTTCATAGCAAGAAACGTTGCATTCAATATGTTAATATCATCTATTTCTTTTTCTGTTGCTATACCAACAGAATATGCAACCGCATCCTTTATTATATCATCATACACCAAATCTCTTTTCTTTTCAGAAAGCTTTTTGGAATCATTAAGAATCTCATGAGAATAATTTTCAGGGAGAATTACTGCAGCGGCAAAAACAGGACCAGCAAGAGGACCTCTGCCCGCTTCATCCACACCACAAACAACTGTGTAGCCTTTCTCATGAGCTTCTGTTTCGTATGTAAAATCAAGCATAACAACACCTCAAAAATAAAACCTGATGCATAATAATTGCATCAGGTATATTTTATAATAATTATTCAGGAAATTCAAGTGTGAGTCGGCCAAGCTTGCCGCCACGATACTCGTCGAGAAGCATAACTGAGGCACGCTCGTAATCTATTTCGCCACCTGAAATAAGCATACCGCGTTTTCTGCCTATCATTTCGAGGATTTCATAATCTTCTTTATCCTCAAAGCCGTTTATTTTAAAACGTTCTCCAATTCTATCTGCATAGCCATTTTTCAAAACATTTATAAGGCGCATAGCCATTGTTTCGCTATCAAGGATTTCATCCTTAACAGAGCCAATAAAAGCAAGCTTATCGCCGACGGCTTTATCTTCAAACTTAGGCCAAAGAACACCGGGAGTATCAAGAAGTTCAATACCACTACCAACAACAAACCAACTGTTTGAACGGGTAACACCAGGTTTATCAGCAACCTTTGCACGATTACGACCCGCCATTTTATTGATAAACGAAGATTTACCTGTATTAGGAATACCAACGACCATAACTCTTAATGGTTTGCCCGCCATACCTTTTTCTGTGTTTCTTTTGATTTTATCCTTTAAAACCTGACGAACTAACGGCAAGTAAGCATTTAAGCCTTTACCTGAACGACAATCAACAGGAAGCGCGTACATTCCGTTATCTTTATAATATTGCACCCACTTGGCAGTTTCCTTTTCATCAGCAACGTCGCATTTATTTAAAAGAACTATACGCGGTTTATTACCAATCATCTCCGCGAGTTCAGGATTTGAAGAACTCATAGGGATTCTTGCATCAACTATTTCTGTAACCAAATCAACAAACGGAAGGCTTTCTTTAATAAGCCTCCTTGTTTTTGCCATATGGCCCGGAAACCATTGAACTACTTGTTTCTGTACATCATTCATAGTCGTAAATATCAAAGCTGCCAAATGGCAAAATTCTTACAAAAGCTTTTCCTAAAACTTCTCTTTCATCAATAGGTCCTACCAAACTTGAACGGCTATCTGAAGAACCATTTCTGTTATCTCCCATACAGAAAAGATGCCCTTCAGGCACTGTGTACGGAAATTCGCGATAGTCCATTTTCTTAATAAGATAATCCTCGCGCACGTACGGTTCATCGAGAGCTACACCATCAACATACACTGTGGCAGTATTGTAATCAATATCAATAGTCTGACCGCCAACTGCGATAACACGCTTTATGAGAGGCTTCTGAAAATATGTTTCCTGAGTAATAACGATAATATCTCCTTGAACATACTCAGTTTTATTATAAGTTAAAAGCCAATCACCGTGCTGAAGAGTGTTAGTCATTGATTCACCATCCACACCAACAAGTCTAAACAGGAAAGCAAATACAACTGCAATTATAATAAACGAACTCATTACAACTGAAACTAAATCATAAAGGAAAAGTGTAACCTTGTTTTTATTGCTCTTTTCTTCCTTTTTAAAATCATCAGTCAATATTTCTTCATCGGTAGAAGAAACAACAGGAATCGTTTCAACGACAATATCAGAGAAATCTACGACCTCTTCCTCTCCCTGCATCACCGAAGATGGCGCTACCTGAATATCGTCATCTGCAATCTCTTCAAGAACTGATTTAGTTTTATTGAAAAGTTTTTTCCTATCATTCATAATTACTCAACCTTCCAGTCACCAAGAGGGTAAAATCTGAACAAAACTTTACCTACTATTTTGCGTTCATCAACGCAACCAATTCTACTTGAACGGCTGTCAAGAGAAACTCCTCTGTTATCTCCCAAAACGAATACTGTACCCTCAGGAACTGTAAGAGGAAATGCAATATCTGCCTGCTGAGTTGTAAGCTCATCGCTAAAATGCTCTTCTTTACCATTAACTGTAACTATGCCCGAGGTAAAGTTAATATCAACAACATCGCCCGCCACTGCAATAACTCGCTTTATAATTGGCTTTTGACTACTGTCTGCACCTGAAAGAACAACAATATCGCCCTGCTGAGCTTTATAGCCTATATTAGAAACAACAACTCTATCTTCAGGTTGAAGCGTGGGTTTCATTGACGGACCATCCACACTAAAAACTCTGAAACAAAATAAAAATAGTATTGTTACAACAACAAGCGCCGCAACACCGGCTTCGAAAACTTCAAAAATATTCAGTTTACCTTTTTTCTCTTTCTTCTTTTTAGGGGCGTCAGCATCTGATGAAAGCAATATGCTGTATTCTTCTATTTTGCGCAATGCGCTCACCTCTTTAGTAAAACTGTAATAGGGTTATTATACACCTTTTTGTTAATAAATAAAAGATTATTATTATAAATTTTCAAAAAATAAGAATAAAGGGCAGATATATCTATCTGCCCTAATCTTCCGACTGAAATCAGCCGATTTTTTCCTTAACCTTAGATGCCTTACCAACTCTGTCACGAAGATAGTAGAGTTTCGCTCTACGAACTTTACCGCGACGAATAATCTTAACGTCTGCAACGTTTGGTGAGTGAATCGGGAATACTCTTTCAACACCTACGCCGTATGATACACGACGAACTGTAAATGTTTCAGAGATACCGCTACCGTTTTTAGCAATAACTGTACCTTCGAATTCCTGAATTCTTTCTCTCTCACCTTCACGAATCTTAACGCCGATACGGATAGTATCACCGATTTCGAATGAAGGCTTCTCAGCCTTAAGGCTGTCCTGTGCAATGAGTTTTAATGCGTCCATAATAATCCTCCGTTTTTTTCAAGCGTTCATACCGATATAAACCGCAGCGGACCGCCAGCTTTAATGTTGCCATTAATTGCCGTTGACACCTATCCGGGTAACAACGCACACATAGACTCAAGTATAATAACACAACAATTTGTAAAATGCAACAGTTTTTTGAATATTTTTCCGTAAAAATTAACTATGAGATTTTATGTAATCAAAGGCTTCAATATTAGTGCAATATAAAATATCTTCCCTACCTGATATTTTTTCGCAAAAGCTTTCGAAGAAAGCCCAATCATCGTTAACATCCAACTCGTATGTATGTCCCCAGATATAGAAAAGCTGAATTTCATCTGTTTCAAGAGACAGAAATTCTTCCGTAAGAGAAAGCATCTTCTCTTTATCCTTCAAAAGAGCTGTTGTTGGATTAAAAAGATACATGTCATCCTGCAAATCAAAATTATTAGTAGCAACCGTAGTGCGTCCGTACTCCACACCTGTACTCTTTTCAAGAATGTTTGCTACAAACTCATTACAGTTGACGCCACCACCAGGATACGCAAATCCTCTAACATTATACCCTACAAGCTGAGAGAGACTTTTTCTGTCCTCCTCTACCTGATAAATAACATCCTTCTCTTCCAAATCGACTAAAAAAGGATGGGTCAATGTATGAGAAGCAACCTCATGGCCTTTATAAATATCTTTTACCTTGTCGCAAGGAAGTTTTGTATGATTGATTTTTTTATCATTAATCATTAAATAACCATCGCAACCTAAAAGTCCGTAATTAAGATTAAAGGTGCATTTAAGACCATATTTATTTAAAATCTCTATAAATCGCTCATCCTGGGTTACGCCATCATCAAAACTAAAGGTTAATATTTTCTTATATTCCATTATTTTTTACACCTCAAATAGACAGGTAATTAATACCTGCCTATTATAACTTTATTTTATTGTTAAATCAAGCAGAAGGGATGAATAAAACCTTCAAATTTTCCGTTGTTTCACCTGAAAGAATATTCTCCTCTGCAATAGCGGTTACTGTTGTATTATAGCGCCTTGCAATATCCCATAGACTTTCCTCTTCACATTCAGGGAAATACACTGTAACAGGTAATCTTGGTTTGTGTAATGGCTCATCAACCTCTGTAATTTTAGAAACAGAGTTAATTGAAATTTCGCCCGAAACAGAACCTGAAACAAGTATTTCACCCCGTACATCTATAGTACTTTGATTTTTGACGCTACATTTAACAGATAATACGCTGACCTGAGGCTCACAAAAAACAGAGTCGTTGGAGACACCGATATGTTTTTTGTAACAAAGCTCAAAGATTTTCTTGATTTCTGTAAGAGTTGCTGCTGTATCTTTTACAACAAGAGATAAACATAATTCTCCTTCCAGCAATACATCTCCATCTTTACAGGACACTTTTAAATTGGATATTTCTCCTGTGGAATCGACGACGCAATCCACACCTTCGCCTGATACTGTAAAGGTATTGTCGCAGATGTATGTATCTTTTATTTCACACAAAGAATCGAGGAACTTGTTGTCTTTTTTATCAAGTTTGACAGGAGTTTCCGTACAGTAAGCATCAGAAATAATACTATAATTTTTGCGTTCCCACATTGTAACACAAGCATCTATGCCAAACGACAAATCAACCGCTGTTATAGAATTGCCATGCTCACCCTTTGGTAAAACGTCAAAAGCTTTAACCGTCAAAGTTACGCTTCCCTCAAAATGTTCTTCTAACCCTTCGACCTCTACAATCTGATTAATGGAAACAGAATGGATAAGGTGTTCAACAACTGATCTGTTATCGCTATTTACGTATGATATTTCACCTACAGCCTCACCTCTGAGCATTAATTTATTATTTATCTTTTTAGTTTCGGTAATAACTGCGGTAGCCCTGGTACCAAGAATATATGCAGCAGGTGTTCCAAGCGAAACAGTATCGCTCATTGAAAAATTTTTAGTTTTTTTGCAGCCTAAAGAAAAAGCTTCAATGTGAGATTCTTTTTTCTCCACTTTACACTCCGCAGGAACTGATAAAATCTGTTGAAGATGTTGCGCATAAACATTAAACTGAATGTTTATACCTGCTTTAATCTCCGCCTTCTTCGTACCTGTAGCACGGAAATTAACATAAGAAACCTTTGCCTGTGCATTCCAATCTATAGCATCTGCAAACTCAGACTTTTCACAATGTCGGGTAAATTGCCTTGTCTGTGAAAAGGAATATATACAGCCATCCTCTGCTGTATATATCATAAGAAGACGGCAGGCACCATCTACGGTAACCCGCTCCCCCACAAGCCGGCAGGATACAATCTGAGGCTCTGCATTCACCTTTATCACTCTTAATATCTCAGGCATATATTCAGGCAGAGAAATCTCCGCTTCTACAGTCTCCTCAACTGAATTATCCTTATTAGTAACGAGAATTTTGTAATCCTCATATTTTAATGAGATGTCCATAAAAACAAACTCCCTTCATATACTCTCAAGAAAGTATATGAGGGAGTGTTTTTAATTATTACATTTATTCTTGTACTTCTGCAGGTTCTTCCTGTAATGGTTCTTCATAAAGAAGTGTATAAAGAAGTCTCTTATTCTCATCTAAATCAATAGAAATACTTGAGCCATCCCATTCGCTTGAATACCACCATGTATCCTCAAATGGAAGCTGAGCAGATACCATAAGGCTACCAATATCTCCGCCTGATTTCAAGACACAAGAGCCCAAACTAAACATCAAAGAATTAACATCACTCTTTGTCAAAGTTGTTTCAATATATGGGGCTACAGTTTTTGCGGTCTCTAAAAGGTCAGGAATTCCCGCAGGATTAAGCCTACCCTTAATATTTTCAACTATTGCGCCTATTACTTTTTGCTGACGCTGTGTTCTGTAAAAATCTGAATCCAACTTTCTTATACGCGCATAGCACAAAGCCTGATAGCCGTTAAGGTAAACTTTCTCACCGCCCTCAACCTTTGGAGGCCTATCGCCTTTACCAAGTTTGAAATAACTATTCATATGCTCCGCCTCAGCGTCACTAACATCAACATATACTCCGCCAATACCATCAACAAGGGCTTCAAACATATCAAAATTCACGGTTGCATAATCATCAATTTTTATGCCGAAATTATGCTCGATAGTCTGAATAAGAAGATTAGGTCCGCCCCACGAATGAGCAGCATTTATTTTTGATTCCCTATGCCCAGGTACATCCACATGAGTATCGCGGAGAATTGAAACAAGAGTAACCTTACCGGTTTTATTGTTCACTGAAGCAATCATTATGCTATCACTTCTTGAGGCGCCGCCTTTTTCTCTATCTGCGCCTATAAGAAGAATGTTTTTTACGTGGCTGGCCTGAGTGAGATTTTCCACACCTTCAATATGTTGAATTTCTTCAGCTTCAGTAAACTCACCGGCTATACTTCCCGGTACAGAAGAAATAAAGGTTCCAAAGGCTATAACAACTACTAAAAGTACCGCCACAATTTTCAAAAAAGGGCTTTTTCTTTTTTTAGTTCTTTTTCCGTGCCTGTCCTCAAAATCTGAAACTTCATCTTCATCAGGAATATTTCTCACCTTTTTTATGGACAAAGGCTCCCGAGGAATCTCAATTTCCTGCGTAGGATCTGTTGAGTCTGCTCGGGCTAATTCGGTTTCTTCGTAGTATTTTCTTCTACGCTTACTGATGTATATGCCATCCTCTTCATCAGTAGATTTCTTTCTACCAATGTAAACATCTTTTGAAGAATCACTATAAATATCTCTTGATGAATCGCTGTAAATATCCTCGTACTCATCTTCTATATCTACAGAATTCAAAAGTTCAATATAATCTTCATCTATAGATATACGATGCTTTTCATCATTAGAATTTTGCTTATTCATTAAGAAAATCCTTTCTTAGTGCTTGCTTTTTTCGTCTCTCTCACGTATTACAAAGCGAACCGGTGTACCTTCAAGGCCATAAACTTCACGAATCTGGTTTTCAATATATCTCTGGTAACTGTAATGGAAAAGTTCTGCAGAGTTAACGAAGCACACAAATGTTGGCGGTCTTGTAGACGCCTGAGTCATATAGAAAATCTTAAGGCGCTTACCCTTATCCGTTGGCGGCTGAACGCGAAGAGTTGCCGCAGCAAGAATTTCGTTAAGCTGACCTGTTTTAATTCTCATAGCATTCTGAGAATCAACAAACTTAATAAGCTCAAAAAGCCTGTCCACTCTCTGACCTGTTTTGGCAGATATGAAAATAATTGGAGCAAAGGACATGAAAGAAAAATCTTTCATAAGCTGCTTGCGATAGGAGTCCATTGTTTTGCCGTCTTTTTCATATGCATCCCACTTATTGACAACAATAATACAACCCTTACCCTGTTCAAGTGCTCTACCTGCAACTTTGCTATCCTGTTCGGTAAAGCCTTCAAGAGCATCTATCATAATAACACAGACATTAGCTCTTTCAACTGCCATATCAGTTCTTAAAACACTGTATTTTTCAACTGCATCTTCAACCTTTGATTTACGGCGAAGACCTGCAGTATCAATAAACATAAATTTACCGTGCTCGTTTTCAATAAAGCTATCGGTAGCATCACGTGTTGTTCCCGCAATATTGGAAACAATCATTCTTTCTTCACCAATAATTTTATTTACAAGAGATGATTTACCAACGTTAGGCTTACCAATAACGGCAACCTTAATATAGTCATCCTCATCTTTATTTTCAACAAGATACTCTTCCGGAAGGTGCTTTATAACCTCATCAAGAAGATCGCCAGTTCCGTGACCATGAACTGAAGATACCGCAACAGGGTCACCAAGACCCAAGTTATAAAATTCATAAAACTCAGGTGGTGGTGCACCTAAGCCATCACACTTGTTTACTGCAAGGATTACAGGCTTACCGCTCTTCTGAAGCATTGTTGCAACCTCTTCGTCTGTAGCAACAACACCGCAACGAACATCTGCAACGAGAATGATAACGTTTGCGCTGTCAATAGCAAGCTGGGCCTGACGTCTCATCTGAGAAAGTATAATATCGTTAGAGTAAGGCTCAATACCACCTGTATCAACAAGAAGCATTTCGTGACCAAGCCACTCACAATCACCAAAAAGGCGATCTCTTGTAACACCGGGTGTATTATCAACAATAGCAAGCCTTGTGCCTGTTAATTTATTGAAAAGAGTTGATTTACCTACGTTGGGTCTGCCAACTATGGCAACTACCGGCTTCGGCATATCAGACACCTCCTAAAAATTCATCTAAAAGTCTTTGCCCATCATTCTCTACGGGCACCACATTTATTCCAAGATATTCTGAAATCTCTTCAATTGTAACATCATCAAGGAATTTGTCCCTTTCGTTTCTTAAAGAAACCGCAGGAATAAGAAGAACATCACCAAAATCTTTATTTTTAAGTTGTTCTTTTAAATCAATTCCTGTTAAAAGTCCTGCAACAGTAACTGTTTCACCGAAAAAGTTATTTTTCACTTTAACTACATTAACTGTTAATCCTGTGAATTTCTCCATTGCTGCTTGAGACAACTCACAAAGCAAGTCGTAGGCAGCACAGCCTGTCGCAATTGTAACCTTACGGTCAACAGCTCTTTTCTCCTCATTTTCAAGCGCGCACAAAAACTCATCTTTAAGAAGAGCGCACACACCTACACCATTATCCAACTGAGCAAACTCACCATAATAATCTGCAGATGGTAAATCACGCTCTGCAAGCAGATAAAACTCATCGGAAGCGAAAGCAAGAATTTCGCCATTGTTAAAGAATGAAAAATGAGCGTTAAACTCATCAATTATGTCAATAACCTGACTTGCCTCTTCCTTTGTATATGTTCGCAGAGGATACAGTCCGTCTCTGTATTTGGTAAGACCAACAGGGACTGCTGCAATACTTTTAACTGCAGGATAAAGCTTTGCAAGCTCGGAAAGAGAAAAACGAAGCTCGTCTCCGTCGTTAATGCCCGGACACAGAACAAGCTGAGTGTTCATTTCGATATTATTTTCCGCAAAGCGATTAAGATTTTTAAGAACATCTCCTGCAAAGCGGTTTTTCATCATTTCAACACGAAGCTGAGGATTCATTGTGTGAACAGATATATTAACAGGAGAAATGTGCATATCAATTATGCGCTGAGCTTCTCTCTCGCAAAGACCTGTAAGAGTAATGTAGTTACCAAAAAGGAAACTCAGACGTGAATCATCATCCTTAAAATACAAAGTATCACGCATACCTTTTGGCATCTGGTCAACGAAACAGAAAATACACTTGTTTTTACAGGAATGTTGCTTGTCCATAAGATAGGTTTCAAATTCCAAACCTATATCTGCAAATTCGTCGCTTTTACGGATGTTCACCTCAAACTCTTCGCCATTGCGTTTAAGCTTCAAGCTCAGTTTTTTGGATTGTATACAGAAGCGGTAGTCAAGCACATCAAAAATCTCGGTTCCGTTAATTGAGATAAGTTCATCACCATTTTCTATTCCTGCTTTTTTGCCATATGAATCAGGCAAAACACTATGTATTTTAACAGGCACACTACCACTCCTTTCACAATTCTTATATAAAGCACTAATAGGGCGGGGAGAAACCTCTCACCGCCCTTAAAAACACGAGTACAAACTATTACAGATTAGTCTACAGCGATAACCTGCTTGCCGTTGTAGTAACCGCATGCTGTGCAAAGTCTGTGTGGTCTCTTGAATTCACCACAGTTTGGGCACTTTACGAGTGCAACTGCGTCCATTTTCCATACGTTTGAACGTCTTTTATCTCTTCTTGCTTTAGAAACTCTTCTCTTTGGTACTGCCATGAGTAGAAACCTCCTGTATATTTTGTTTAATTATTAATTACTTTCTTCTTCGTCCAATAAATCCAAAAGAGCTGCCAACCTTGGATCAACATCTTTTTTGCAATCACATTGGCCGTTATTAAGGTTCTTGCCGCATTTCATGCACAAGCCCTTACAATCTTCGTCGCAAAGGTATTTTGAAGGAAGAGCGAGATTGACATCTTCTTCAACAAGCTCATCAAGATTAAGGCGCATATTAGGAACCTCAAGAAAAGCGTCATTTTCGCCACTTTCAAGAGTTACAACTAAAGTATGCTCTAACGGATAGTTATATTCCTTACTAACTTCCGTTGCACAACGATCGCAAGGCGCCTCATATATAAGCTGAGCATTACCGGTAAGACTAACGATACCAGCTTTATTTTCAATACAACCACTAACCTTAACAGGTTTTTGAAGCGGTGAAAAACCCGAAACCTGAATTGATGACAAATCAAGTTCATAATCAAAGGATTGTTTTAACCCTTCCGTATTAAAAATAGATTCAAGTTCGATAATCATACACATTACCTCTCAACATACCCAAGTATTATATTATCTAAATCCGTTTTTGTCAATAACTAAACAAAAGATTTTTGAAGAAAAAACTCTCAAGCAACTATTGTTACTTGAGAGTTATAAGCAAATTCAATCAGATAACCTGTACATTCTCGAAAAGTGCATCAGGAAGATTTTCTTTATCTTCAGAAACAGTAAATACGAAATCAACACCTGCATCTTCAGATACCTTGCTAAGCTTGTTGATAAGCTTTGCAAATTCATCATAATCTCTGCCGACAATTTTAAATGTTGCATCAACAAATATTTCTGTAAGGTCGTGGTCCTGAGCGATAACGCCGCAAACCATACCATAGAAAGCGTCGCAACCTTCGATGCCGAATCTTTCTGTTTCGATAAGTCTTGCTTTATGAGTTACCTCGTAAGTAAGTAATGGGGACTTCTCTATACATACTACTGTTCCGTCTGACTTTGCAACCGCATCGTTAATGAGAGCGATAAGTTTTTTTGTTTTGCCGGAACCCTTGTTGCCGATAATAAGTGAAATCATAGTAATTACCTCCGTCGATTATTTCTCGCCTTATAGTGAATAATCCACCATACAGCGTGATTTCTGATTTTAAACTCTTGCTTCGAGAGCCTTTTTATGCTCTTCGTAGCCGGGTTTGCCTAAAAGAGCAAACATATTCTTTTTGTAGCTTTCTACACCTGGCTGGTCAAATGGATTGATTCCCAGAACATAGCCTGAAACTGCGCACGCCTTTTCAAGGAAATAAACAAGATAACCAAATTCGTATTCATTCATCTCGTCCATTTCAAGAACCATATTGGGAACACCGCCATCGGTATGAGCAAGCACTGTACCAAGGAAAGCTTTTTTGTTAACATAGTCTACAGACTGACCTGCAACAAAATTGAAGCCATCGCCATTTTCTTCATCGAAACCTATAATAAGTTCATTCTTAGGTTTGTTAAACATAACAACTGTTTCAAACATTAACCTTTCACCATCTTGAACGTACTGACCAAGAGAATGAAGGTCTGTTGAGAAAACTGCAGATGAAGGGAAAAGACCCTTTCCACATTTGCCTTCACTTTCACCGTAAAGCTGTTTGAACCATTCGTTCATCATTGTATAATCAGGCTCGTATGAAATCATCATTTCAACTGCCTTACCTTTACGATAGAGAATATTTCTCATTGCTGCATATTTGTAGCAATCATTAGTGTTCACATCGCCTGCAGAGAAAGCTTCACGAGCATCTGCCGCGCCTTGCATCATTTTATCAATATCAATTCCTGCAACTGCAATTGGAAGAAGACCAACTGCGGTAAGAACTGAATATCTGCCACCTACATCATCAGGTATAACAAAGGTTTCATAACCCTCTCTGTCTGAAAGTTCTTTGAGAGTACCTCTTGCTTTATCTGTAGTAGAATAAATTCTTTTTGATGCTTCTTCTTTGCCGTATTTGTTTTCAAGAAGCTCTTTGAAAATTCTGAATGCTATTGTAGGCTCCGTAGTAGTTCCAGATTTTGAAATAACATTCACTGAGAAATCCTTGCCTTCGCAAAGCTTCACAGCCTCTGCAAGAGAAGCAGAAGAAAGAGTATTACCTGCAAAAATAATCTGAGGTTTTTCTGTAAGGTTGCGGTTTTGTGATTTACAAAACTCAATAGCAGCTCTTGCACCTAAGTATGAGCCACCGATTCCTATAACAACGAGCACATCGCTGTCGTTACGGATTTTTTGCGCCGCCTTTTTGATTCTTGCAAACTCTTCTTTATCATAATTCACAGGTAAATCAAGCCAACCTAAAAAGTCGTTCCCTGCACCTGTACGGGAATTAAGAAGTTCAACTGCGGCATCTACCTCGGGGGCAATTGCTTTTATATCGTTATCGTTAACAAACCCCTCAAGATAGCGTGTATTAAGTTTAACGGACATGTTTCATCTCTCCTATGAGGTCTAAAAATGCTACGTTAGCAAAACATAGTATTCTTTGCTAATATTTTACAATAAAGCAACTATTATTTCAATAGAATTTTTGCACATTTACAAAAAACTCGCGTTTTTTTCACATTTTAACAATAGTACTGTACTATTTGTGTGCAATTTTCCAATGAGATATATCCTGCAACAGCACCAAGATTGGCATCCGCCTTGTTAATTATTATAAAAACAACACAAAGAGCGGTGATAAGCAATAAAACAATCACCGCGAAAACAGAATAAGCATTAAATATTTTTTCAAATTCCATAATAAATCCTCTATAAATCATTAAGCATATCTACTAGAGAGTTACCAATAAGTTCTGCGGAATAAACTGCCTCTTCCAGAGTATTGGCATCTGTGCCGAATTCGAGAAGAAGAGAACAGGGTGTAACATCCATATTATATTTCCTGTTGCAAAAGAAAACAGGGCGCATCAAGCCACTATAGCTTTCTTCTGCACAACTTTGTAAATGCGTTGCAAACACGAGGTTTTTCTTCCATTGTGGAAAATTTTCAACACCTTCCCCTTCGCAACCTGAAATTATCATTACCTGCGCCGCCTTTTTGCCATTTATTTCTGCAGTAGGCTTGCAACGCGTACCGTCAGAATATTCAATAGCATCACGATGCACATCAAGTGTAATTTGTATCGACGGATATTTTTTGAGATATTTTTCAACTGTAACACGGGAGCGCGAATATGCTCCGTTATATGATTCGTCATAAATATTTCTGTCGTGAATAACCTTGTAGCCCGCCTTTTCAAGAACTGCTGTCAGTGCGTCGCCTACCCTGACCATATTCTTAGCTTTATCCTTTGTACGGGAATTATATTCTTTGGCATACCAACCTAAATCAAGCATTTCATACCCTTCGGTTGTATGGGTATGGTAAATAAGGACAGAAGGCTCATTCTCATCAACCTCTTTGCAATCAGGTTTTTCATTAAGAATAGATTTAAGATTTATTTTTTCACTTGTTTTATTATCCACCTTAACAACACCGCAAACAAGTGTTTTACTTGTTGCGCCCATCTGAACCTCTTTTATATTTCCTGCTTTAGTATAGTTTTTAAAGAGCTTTTCAGCCTGTACCTTCAAGGATTCAATATCAGTCGGAACATTACCCGAAAAAGCGCCAACATAACTGCCGCCTGCATAGCCTGTAACCTGGTACACATCGCATTTTGAGTTTTTTTCAAAAAACGGCTTTGATTTGGGATTCTGTTCATAAAATGAACTCATATCAGAAATTGTATCTCTCGTCAGTTTTCCGATTTTATCACCGTTTGTAAGGGTCAACACAACAAAAGATACACATAGAGCGATACAGAAAAACGATTTCAAAAAACTATTTTTCATTGCATCACCCCTTTTCATAAAAGATTATGAAAAGTTTTTTAAAAATATTACATCAAAGCGTACAATTCCTTGGTGGTAAGGGATGGTTGAAGAGCACAATTAATAGAAAGAGCCAATAAACAAGAGGCGTTTTTTATAAGCAAATCAACATCCTTGGATGCAACTATCAAGGCATTATCTTGTAAAACGCCATTGTCAGCAATTTGCTCTGCTTTCATGCCACTTATTTCGCTAGCAAGAGAAACTGCGTCAACAACTGTGGGAATACCTATTGCAATAACAGGCACACCAAGATAGCTTTCGTCTATACGTTTACGAGAGTTGCCTATGCCTGAGCCAGGAGAAATGCCTGTGTCAGACATTTGCACAGTGTTGCCAAGGCGCGAGATACTCCCTGCAGCAAGAGCGTCTATAGTTATCACGCAACAGGGCTTTACCGCCTGACAAACGCTTTTTATAAACTCACTTGATTCAATTCCCGTCTGACCTAAAACGCCCGTAGAAAAGGCCGCTACAGACCTTAATTTGTTACTTATTCCTGCAGATTTTCTCAGTTCATCGTCGATATGTCGGGTGGCAAATATTTTTGAAGCTGTTTCGGGACCAAGAGCATCGGCAGTCATCTGAAGATTACCAACCCCCACCACAACAACAGTACCTTCGCTCTCGGGCAATAGCATTTTTATACTTTCTGTAAGTGCTTTTAATCTGCCATCAGAAACAGTGGCTTCATCCGAGAAAGCGTTCATTTCAAGAGTTATATACCTACCTATGCCTTTTCCTAATTTGCGAGCCGCGTCCTCGGTTTTTATATCAATAACAGTTGTTTTACATTCGCTATTATTGTGTTCATTCACCTCTACACCTTCAATATATGCTTTAACCATTTCACGACGTTCAATAGCTAAGTCCGTACGAAAATTCATTTAATCACCTCCCAAATATTATAACTTTCTATTCAATAATTATTTATGAGTATTTAATATTGAAATACACTTTATAATATGTTAAAATAAAGTGTATTTTTTCAAAAGGAAGTCAATAAAATGAAACTTGGTATTGTAGGCTTACCTAACGTAGGCAAAAGCACACTTTTTAACGCACTTACTAATGCAGGCGCTCAGGCAGCAAACTACGCTTTCTGCACAATTGAACCAAATGTTGGCGTTGTTGCAGTTCCTGATAACCGTCTTGATGCACTTTGCGAAATGTATAACCCTGTTAAGGTTACACCTGCCACAATTGAATTTGTAGATATTGCAGGCCTTGTTAAAGGCGCTTCTCAGGGCGAAGGCCTTGGCAACAAGTTCCTTTCACACATCCGAGAGGTTGATGCTATTATTCACGTTGTTCGTTGTTTTGATAACGACGATATTATGCATGTTGACGGCGATGTTAACCCTCAAAGAGATATTGAAACAATTAACCTTGAACTTATCCTCTCAGACGCAGAAATTCTCCAGAGAAGAATAGACAGAACAACAAAGGCAATGAAGGGTGATAAATCACTTGCAGCAGAGCTTGCAGTTCTTGAAAGAGTAAGAGAAGCTCTCGACAACGGTATTTGCGCAAGAGCAGTTGAGCTTACAGACGACGAGAAAGCAATTATTGATACTGTTGCTCTTCTTACCTCAAAGCCTGTTATTTACGCTTGTAATATGAGCGAGGAAGATTTCGCTTCACAGATTGATACAAACGCCCGTTACAACGCTGTTAAGGCTATTGCCGCAGAAGAAGGCAGCCAGGTGCTTCCAATTTGCGCAGAGCTTGAATCACAGATTGCAGAGCTTGATAAAGAAGAAAAAGAAATGTTCCTTTCAGAGCTTGGTATTTCAACAGGTGGTCTTGATTTACTTATTGAAAGAAGCTACGACCTTTTAGGTCTTATGAGCTACCTTACAGCAGGTCAACCTGAGGTAAGAGCTTGGACAATCAAAAAAGGTACAAAAGCTCCTCAGGCGGCAGGTAAAATCCACTCAGACTTCGAAAGAGGCTTTATTCGCGCAGAGGTTGTTTCCTTTGACGTTCTTATGGAATGTGGCTCAATGACAGTTGCAAAGGAAAAAGGTCTTGTTCGCTCTGAAGGTAAGGAATATGTAATGCAGGACGGAGATATTGTTCTCTTCAGATTCAATGTTTAATAAACACAAAAAGCGTATCCGATTCTCGGATACGCTTTTTATTTTTGTAAATTTATTCTTCAACTACCTTGTAGTGTCTTAAATAAACACCAACTGTTTTATCGTAGTCGAGCACGTGAATCAGGGAACCATCTTCCATTGGATAGATTGTTACGCCTTCTGCCTCGTTACCTGCCATTGAAGGTACTGTTCTTGAGCAAAGCTTTTCAACGTTGCCATTTGAAAGGTCCACAGTAAGAATCTGGTCTGTATTGCTGCTTTCAGCGTCGTATGAGAGGTAAAGGATACCATCGTAAACCTCACCACCCTGAATACGTGTAACCATTCTTGAAAGCTCAATAGTGTGAGAAAATTCCATTGTTTCAAGGTCAAAGGCTAAGATACTTTCAACATCGTGGAATGGCGAGCAATAAAGAAGACCTTTTTCCGCGTCAACAGCACACCACGGAATACCATCAGGAAGAAGCTCTGCAGGCTCAATGTTAAAGATATCAATCATCTCAAGCGTTTCGCAATCGTAGGTTATAACAAGAGGATAATCTTCCGCCTTATTTTCAACTGCAGCGTAGATTTTACCGTTATAATAGCTTATTCCACCTACATGGTCATGACCATAATATTCTTTATATTCATCAGGTATAGCATCAGTATTTTGCGCAACACATTCCATAGTTTCAGCATCCCACTTCATAATACCTGCTAACCCAAACGCTGTAATAGAGCCTGAGGTATAAAAATACTCACCATCAGTAGTAACTCCCTGACCCGAATACATTGCATCCATAAAAAGGAGCTTTTCCTCCTTAACAAGCTCAACGTTAGCTGAACTTTTTGGAGTACCGCTATCAAGAAAGCCTGTAAGAAGCATACATATTGACATTAAAAGGGAAATAATTGTATCAAAGAAATTCATAAAACACTCTCCTCGAAATCTCATATAACATAGAATATATTATTTTTCCAACAATTTCAAGATAATAATTGATTATAATTATTTTTAATAGTATAATAAACCCTATTAAGAAGGTGAAAGATTGGAATACAAATACGAATTACATACACATACAAAAAACACAAGCTGGTGCGGTCAATTGGATGCAGAAGAGCTTGTAAATAAATACAAGCAAGCCGGTTATTCGGGAATTGTCATAACCGACCACTACTCCCCTATGACATTTCGCATTTCCGAATTTTTCAACAAGAATAAGGCTATTGACCATTTTCTTGAAGGTTATAAAAAAGCAAAGAAATTTGAAACAGAAGATTTTTCCGTTTTACTCGGTGTTGAGTTAAGATTTTATGCCACAGTTAATGACTATTTAATATATGGTGTAAATGAAGAAATGCTTTATGAGCTTCCCTTTTTACTTTCACTTTACATTAAAAGGGCAAGTAAATTATTCAGAGAAAAAGGCTGCATCTTTATTCAGGCGCACCCTTTCAGAAAATATATAACAAGAGCAAAGCCTAAATACCTTGACGGAGTTGAAGTTTTCAACGCTAAAGCAGATAAAGAAGCAAACGATAATTCTCTTAAATGGGCAGAAGAAATCAACGCTAAAATCAAAACAAGCGGTAGCGACTGCCACAGAGAAACAGGCGTAGGTTTGGGTGGAATAATCACAGAAGAGCCTATAAAAAACAACGATGATTTGTTAAGAATTTTAAAAAGCGGAAAATATGAGCTTATAAAAAAGTAAAAAAACAAAAAGTTGCGAAAACCAATACATCTTTCGCAACTTTTTGTATAAATCTCATTTCTCATTATCTAAAAGCTCATTTATGTGGAACACTGTCCCCTGTTTGCCGAATAATGTTTCTTTATCACGAGAAATCACAACAACAGTCGGATATGTTTCCGGGTCAGGACCAAAATCAAATTCATAAAAATCTCTTAGCAACCACTTATTCCCTTCGCGAATAACAGTTCCCCCATCCTTGTTTTTCACAGAAAACGTAACATACGTTTCATTACCCTCTTTATAGCAAGAAGGATATACAGTGTACATTCCATAATGTATAGGAGTTTTTAATAATTCCTTCTTTTGTGCGTTTCTCACTTCAAAAGAAACAAGTGCTATAGAAATCAATATAACAAAAACCAATAGTATACACAAAATTATTTTTCTCTTTTTCACCTTTTATCATCCTAGCAACAAAGTCAAATAGCACATAGTCATATGATCGTTTTCTCTTAACCACATCTATTTACACTTTGATTATATCACTTCCGAGGGAAAATTACTACGCAAAATTTTATGTTTATAAAAACGGCTCATCTTTTAGTGATGAGCCGTTAGTTTTTATTATTTAATAATTGATTCTTCCCATGAAGCGTATGGCTCAATGCCGAAAACCTTTGCAACTGTTGGAGCAACGTTAGCAAGACCGAAGGAGCCTTCTTTTACCTCGTAAGCATTTTTGCTATAGATGATAAATGGAACCTCGTTAAGTGAGTGAGCAGTTCTTGCTGCAACATTACCCTTTTTGTCCTTTTCAAGCATTTCGTCTGCATTACCGTGGTCTGCTGTAATAAGCACTGTTACGCCGCACTTATCTGCTACCTTAAGAACTCTTGCAAGAGCAAGGTCAACTGCTTCAACTGCAGTAATTGTAGCATCAAGGTTACCTGTATGACCAACCATATCGCCGTTAGGATAGTTGCAACGAATGAAGTCATACTTGCCACTTTCCATAGCTTCAATAACTGCGTCTGTAACCTCTGCAGATTTCATCCATGGTCTTTCGTCAAATGAAACCTTATCGGATGGGATTTCCATAAATGTTTCAAGCTCTTCTGAGAATTTATCGCTCTTGTTACCATTCCAGAAATATGTTACGTGACCGTATTTCTGTGTTTCGGAAACTGCGAACTGATTCATACCCTTTGAAACAAGAAGCTCTGAAAGAGTATCCTTGATTTCAGGTGGGTTAACAAGGAAACGCTCAGGAAGCTTAAGGTCGCCATCATACTGAAGCATACCTGCATAGCAAACGTCGAGCTTTGCGCCTCTGTCAAAATATGTGAATTCGTCGTTATCAAAAGCCATTGAAATTTCAATCGCACGGTCTCCACGGAAGTTAAAGAGAACAACGCTGTCGCCATCAACGATTGTACCTACAGGCTCACCATTTTCTGCAATAACGAATGGAAGAAGGTCCTGGTCAATCATACCATCATTTTCTGCACGGTATGTTTCAATAGCATCCTTTGCTGTTGCAAACTGTCTGCCAATACCCTTAACGTGAGTATCCCAACCGCACTTCACCATATTCCAATTAGCCTGATATCTGTCCATTGTAACAACCATTCTACCGCCGCCTGATGCGATTTTACCGCAGAATGTATCGTCGTTAAGCTCAGCGAGAGCATTTTCTAACTGTTCTACGTAAATAAGACCTGATGTTGCAGGAACATCACGACCATCAAGAAGAATGTGGCAACGAACATTTTTCACACCCTCAGCCTTAGCCTGCTTGAGCATTTCAATAAGGTGAGAAATATTTGAGTGAACGTTACCATCAGAAAGAAGACCGATAAAATGAAGAGTTGAACTCTTTTCAATACAGTTACCTGCAATTTCTTTCCATGCAGTTGACTGATAGATTTTACCTGATTCAATTGATTCATTAACAAGCTTTGCGCCCTGTGAATAAACCTGACCGCAACCAAGAGCGTTATGGCCAACCTCACTGTTACCCATATCGTCATCAGAAGGAAGACCTACTGCAGCTCCATGAGCTTTAAGACGTACATTAGGGCACTCTTTAAGAAGCTTGTCAAGTACAGGTGTGTTTGCAAGTGTTACTGCATCACCAAGACCTGTTTTTGAATAACCTACGCCGTCCATTACGACGAGAAGTACTTTTTCAGACATTTATAACTCCTGCCTTTACATAAATTTCGGGCAGACGAAACGCCTGCCCTTTTTGAATTTTTGATTAGATGCTTGCTGCTTTAACGATAACAGAGAAATCTTCTGCCTTAAGAGATGCACCGCCGATAAGACCGCCGTCAACATCTTCCTGAGCGAGAAGCTCAGCAGCATTCTTAGCGTTCATTGAACCGCCGTACTGAATTGTTACGCGGCTTGCGCACTTAGGACAATAGATTTCACCAAGAACCTCACGGATAGCATGGTTAACTTCATTCGCCTGCTCTGCTGTTGCTGTTTCGCCTGTACCAATAGCCCAAACTGGCTCGTAAGCAATAATAATCTTGTCAAGCTCTTCGTTAGAAACGCCCTGAAGAGCAATCTTTGTCTGTGAGCGAACAACTTCCATTGTTACACCCTTCTTACGCTCATCAAGAAGCTCGCCTACGCAGAGAATAACTGTGAGACCGCTGTCAAGAGCAGCGCGTACTCTCTTGTTAACAGTTTCGTCTGTTTCACCGAAATACTGTCTTCTCTCTGAGTGACCGATAATTACATATTCAACACCGATAGCCTTAAGCATTGGAGCTGAAACCTCACCTGTGAAAGCACCGCTTTCAGCCCAGTGGCAGTTTTCTGCACCAATTTTGATATTTGAGCCTGCTGCAGCTTCCTGAGCAGCAAAAATATCGATATAAGGAACGCAGAGAACAACATCACAATCAGCGTCTGCTACGAGAGGCTTCATTTCGTTGATGATTGCCTTTGCTTCATCAGGAGTTTTGTTCATTTTCCAGTTACCTGCGATAACTGCTTTACGAAGTGATTTATCCATAATCTTATCCTCTTTCAATAAAAGTTAATAAACACAACACACTTACTATCTGTCAAGCACGACGAGTAATAGTTTGCGTGCAGTTTGCATTTTCTCTGCCCCGAAGGTGTATAAAGATACTCCGAGCGGGCAGAAAAATGCGAAATGTGCGTGAAATATTACTTGTCGTTTACTGCTTCGATGCCTGGGAGTGCTTTTCCTTCTAAGAATTCAAGAGAAGCGCCGCCACCTGTTGAGATGTGAGTCATCTTAGGACCAAAGCCGAGAGTGTTAACTGCTGCTGCAGAGTCGCCACCACCGATGATTGTTGTAGCATCTGTTTCTGCAAGAGACTTAGCAACTGCGATTGTACCCTTTGCAAGAATTGGGTTTTCGAAAACGCCCATAGGACCGTTCCAAACAACAGTCTTAGCTGACTTAACAGCATCTGCATAAAGTTCAGCTGTCTTAGGACCGATGTCAAGACCCATAACATCTGCAGGAATCTTGTCTGCATCGTAAACTGTTACTTCGATTTCTGCATCGATAGGATTTGGGAAATCCTTAGCTGTTGTAACATCAACAGGAAGAAGAATCTTAACGCCTTTTTCCTCTGCCTTTGCAAGCATATCTTTGCAGTAGTCAATCTTTGTTTCGTCAAGAAGAGATGTACCTACGCTGTAACCTTTAGCAACGAGGAATGTGTAAGCCATACCACCACCAATGATGAGTGTATCAGCTTTGTTAAGAAGGTTTTCAATAACATTGAGCTTATCTGCAACCTTTGCGCCACCGAGAATTGTAACGAATGGTCTCTGTG
>CAJGCL010000003.1 GCA_904501675.1 Clostridiaceae bacterium | reverse complement strand
CTTTCAAGAAGTGCCTTTTTAAGCTCTGTAAATGAAGTAACCTTTCTGCCGATTACGGTTTCGAGAGCTACTACCCATTCATTGTAGCCGGGAAGCTCAATACCAAGAGCCTTATCGGGACGGAATGCAGGAAGCACCTTGCATTTAAAGGATTTATCTTCTGCTAAAAGTTTGTGGTATTCGAGTGTATCTGCTGCATCATCTGTTGTGCAAACGAATGCTACATTACTTTTTTCAATAAGCTCCCTTGGAGTGAATCCACCTGCTTTGATTTTAACATTTGCTCTTTCCCAGATATCATCGCAGGTTGCAGGTGAAAGAGGCTCGTAAATATCAAAATATCTCTGCAGCTCAAGATGAGTCCAATGGTAAAGAGGATTACCTATTAAATTAGGCATAGCGCTTGCCCAAGCCTTGAATTTTTCATATGGTGATTTATCACCTGTAATATATTCTTCACTGATACCACAGGAGCGCATACCTCTCCATTTATAATGGTCGCCACCAAGCCACAAAGCCGCAATATCAGAAGGCTCTTTATTTTCGTAAATCTCTTTAGGCTGAAGATGACAATGCCAATCAAAAATAGGTGTATTTTCACATGCTGCGTAAAGCTTTTTAGCCGTTTCTGTAGCAAGCAAGAAATCCTTATCCATAAATTTTTTCATTATAAAGCCTCCGGAAGATTATAATCTCACTTTGAATACTAACTTATGCGCAAAATCTGCATTTTCGCTTTTTCTGCAGGGAGCGTGGGCATCTTCGGGGAAGAATACCATAAAATAGCCCTTTCTTAATGCGAAAAGCTGACCGTTTGGTGCATCCATAAACGCAATATCACAGCCTTCCTTGAAATCCTCTGTAATATTACATTCATTGAAGCTTGCCCAACCGATATTCTCTTCGCCGTCTACCATAATCTGCACATCTGCATATTCCTTATGGGATTCATATTTAATAGGTGTATTGTCGGCAACATCATATTTTGAAACGTTGCACCACATATTATCCCCATCAATTTCGATTTTACCGCTATCAAATGGTGATTTTAAAAACTCCTTGAGAGTGGGCTCAACCTTAGCGAATTTTGAGTTTTCATCAAAGTAAACACTTAAATTTTCAATTTTATCGTAAATCATTCTGAATCTGCCTCTCCGATTAATTCTAATCTTTTCTTCTTTTCATCTGCAGGAAGAGTGTAGTTATAAAGAACAGTCCACAAAATAACTGCTACAAAAGCAACAGGAACAAACCAGAATATTGAAACAAGCTCAACCTTCTCAATCTCACCCAAAAGTGTAAGCCAAGAATTGCCTGATAGGTTTGCCAATGTTATCTCACCATTAACAAACGGGGCTGCAACAGCTTTGAAACATTGGGGAACCATAAGAGAAAGACCTGCACCTACAACACAAGTATATATAACTTTTCTGTTATCTTTGGCAGCAATTGCAACAATAGCAGTAACAAAAGCGCAAACCGCCAGCAGTATAAGAACAATAACAAACGTAATTGCAGGAGCAATAACAGGTTGGAGAACCTCCATAGTATTCTCGTTATCTCCCTCAGAAAAAACCCTTACAAGTTCTGCAAGTTCTTGTGCATCCTTATCAAACAAACCGGCAAAGGAGACATCTATGCCTACCTTACTGGTAATTTGCCCTTTTTCATTAATAATTTGTTGAGCAGTTTCATTGCCTGCATACTGGCCGATTGTCAAAAGAAGCTGTGTAGCTATAGAATCAATACCTACATAAATAATAGGCGCAAAAGCAAGAACTACTACTACAATAAGAGCAAGCACTGCCGCAACTATTTTATAAGTATATTTCATAAAAAACATCCTTTCAAAAATGTTTGGTTTTTTATTTCCAGGAAGAGTTAAGCTGAACTGTTCTGTTGAAAACAGGTGCTTCAGGAGTTGAATCCTTGTCAACGCAGAAGTAACCGTTTCTCATGAACTGGAAGGAATCAAGATATTTTGCATCTGCAAGACCTTCTTCAATAAGGCAATCCTTAAGAACAACAAGTGATTCAGGATTAATAGCGTTAACGAACTCATCATCAGGAACGCCTGCAGGGTCTTCAACATTGAAGAGTCTATCGTAAAGGCGAACCTCTGCCTTGAAAGCCTTTGGTCCTGCCCAATGAATTGTTCCCTTAACCTTTCTGCCGTCAGGAGCGTTACCGCCCTTCGTTGCAGGGTCATAGGTGCAGTGAAGAACTGTTACATTACCGTTTTCATCTGTTTCATATGAGTTACAAGTGATGAAATATGCACCTTTAAGACGCACCTCGTTACCGGGGAAAAGACGGAAATACTTTTTAACAGGCTCTGCCATAAAGTCGTTCCTTTCAACATAAATCTCTCTACCGAAAGTAACTGTCTTTGTGCCAAGCTCAGGTCTTTCAGGATGAACCTCAACTGTAATTTCCTCAGTCTGTCCTTCAGGATAGTTATCAATAACAACCTTGATTGGGTCAAGAACTGCCATTGCTCTTGGAGCCTGAGCATTAAGCTCATCTCTTACGCAAGCCTCAAGAAGACCGTAGTCAACAACGCTGTATGCCTTTGAAACGCCAACCTTTTCAATAAAGTTTCTGATAGCCTTTGCAGGATAACCTCTTCTTCTCATACCGCAGATTGTAGCCATACGTGGGTCATCCCAGCCTGAAACAAGGTTATCTGTTACAAGACGGATATTTCTTCTCTTTGAAGTAATGCAGTAGTTAAGGTTAAGACGAGCAAACTCAATCTGTCTTGGGGGCTCCTCGAAACCAATCTGCTCAATAAACCAGTTGTAAAGAGGTCTGTGATTTTCAAATTCAAGTGAGCAAAGAGAGTATGTTACGCCCTCGCAAGCATCTGAAAGAGGATGAGCAAAGTCGTAGATAGGATATACGCACCACTTATCACCTGTCTGGTGGTGGCTTACATGCATAATTCTGTAAATTGCAGGGTCGCGCATATTCATATTTGGTGACGCCATATCAATTTTTGCACGGAGCACCTTTGCACCATCAGAGAATTCACCATCGGTCATTCTCTTAAAGAGGTCAAGGTTTTCCTCGATGCTTCTGTCGCGGTAAGGACTGTTTTTACCAGGCTCTGTAAGAGTACCTCTGTATTCTCTCATTTCCTCTGCAGTAAGGTCATCAACATATGCCTTACCGTCTTTAATAAGCTTTATTGCGCACTCGTAAAGGAAATCGAAATAGCTTGATGCATAAAGGCATTTTTCCCATTTAAAGCCAAGCCATTCAATATCCTCCTTGATAGATTCAACATATTCAATATCTTCTTTAGAAGGGTTTGTATCGTCAAGACGAAGGTTACAAACGCCGCCGTATTTCATAGCAGTTGTAAAGTCTATGCAGATAGCCTTTGCATGGCCGATATGAAGGTAGCCGTTTGGTTCAGGTGGAAAACGAGTCTGCACCTTGGTGTTGACACCTGTTGCTAATTCTTCATCAATAATATCGTGGATAAAATTACCCGCAGTTTCAAAAATTTCTTCCATAATATATCTCCTTAAAGCGATTTAATAACCGCATTGATTCTGTCGTTAACCTTGTCGTTGCCTAAAAGGTTCATTATTGAGCAAAGGTCAGGTGTATTTCTTCTTGATGTTACTGCAAGACGAATAACTGTTGAAACATCACCTACATGACCCTTGAAAGCATCAGGATTCTTTTTATATTCCTTAACGTTTGGAGTAAAGCCAAGTGGCTCGCACATATCCTTAATTTTGGAGAACCAAGTGTCTTTATCGTCTGCACAATCGAAAACTGTGAGATATTTCTCAAGAATTGTCTTTGCGTCTTCCTTTGAAATATTTTCAGGAAGCTCAAAGCAAGGCTCATAATATTCATCAAACATATATGAGAAATATTCCTTGACCTCGCTCCACTTTGCAATATCCTTACGTGGCTTTGGACTTTCGCGGTCAATATTTACAAGCGCAGTTGAAAATGCTGCGTCTGCTGCAAACACCTTGAAGAAATCTTCGTCGTATTTCTCTGCCCAATCTGCAATATACTGGTAAACCTTGTCCGCCTTCATAACGGAAATCACGTTTTTACTTACGTCGTTAAGCTTTATAAGGTCAAAGAGGCATCCGCTAGGGCTCATCTTTTTAAGATTGAACGGGAAGCTGAAGGCATCTTCTGTTGGGTTTGCTCTGCGCCAATCCTCGAAGTTTGAGTTAAGAAGAGTGAGAAGATACTCGATAAGGCTTTCTTTCGGAAAGCCCTGCTCTACGAAGTAGCTTACTGCTGCCTCAGGGTCTTTACGCTTTGAAAGCTTGCGCTTTGTGCCGTCCTCCTCATCAATTTTCATAACCTGAGGTGTATGCGCGTATTTCGGGACGCGGAAACCGCAAGCCTTAAAAAGAGCTATATGCTTTGGAACTGATGAAATCCACTCTTCGCCACGAATAACATGAGTTGTTCTCATAAAGTGGTCATCACAAGCGTGAGCAAAGTGGTATGTTGGAATACCATCTGACTTAAGAAGAACCTCGTCAATTATATTTTCAGGCATCTCAATCTTGCCACGGATAATATCGTCAAAGAAAATCCTCTTATCCTCGCTACCATCTGAACGGAAGCGGAGAACATAAGGCTTACCTGCCTTGATATTCTCTTCGATGTCTTCAAAGCTTAAATCACGGCACTTTGCCCATTTACCGAAATATCCCCAGATAAGTGCATCACCCTTTTCCTGCTCCTCACGGATTACTGAAAGCTCTTCTGCTGTACAGAAGCAAGGATATGCAAGACCTTTCTGAACTAATTCCTTTGCAACTGTCTGATAGATCTCTGCTCTCTTACTCTGAGTATATGGACCATACGCGCCTTTTTCTTCGTTAAAGCCTGTAACTCCTTCGTCAAAATCAATACCAAAAGAATCAAAGCCGTTGATAATTGCAGAAACGCCATCATCAATCTCACGCTTTTTATCAGTATCCTCAATACGAAGATAAGATACGCCTTTTGTAGCCTTTGCAGTAAGCACATCTACAAGAGCTCCGAAAAGACCACCGATATGAAGATAGCCCGTAGGAGAAGGAGCAAAACGAGTAACCCTTGCACCTTCAGGAAGGCTTCTTTCAGGATATTTTTCCTCTAAATCTGCTACAGTAGCTGTAATATCAGGAAACAATAAATCCGCTAACTTGTTGCAATCATAATTCATACTATAAATCTCCATTATAATAGATTAAAATATATCATCTTATTATTGCAGAAAACAGAAAAAGTATCAATAGTTTTTTATAAAAAATCTTTTGTTTTTACAACAAATATGGTAACATAATGTATAGTAAACTTTAATATTTACGAGGAAAGCAAAATGATTAAAAATACCACAAAGCAAAAAGAAAGAAAAACAGGCACACTAAAGCTGATCAAACGTTTTTTGCCTTACTACAAAGCCCATTGGAAAACAATGTTTTTTGACCTTTTCTGTGCAGCTCTGACTACCGTTTGCGAGCTTGTGCTTCCGCTATTTGTGCGCTTTATAACAGATGCGGCTATAGATGATATTTCTATGCTTACACCAAAAACAATTCTCACTCTCGGTGGCACATATGTCGTTCTCAGAGCAATTGACGCTCTTGCCAACTACTATATGGCTTCTATCGGTCATATTATGGGTACGAAAATGGAAACTGCTATGCGTCGCGATTTGTTTGAGCATCTGCAGAAGCTTTCATATTCATACTACGACAACACAAAGGTTGGTACAATAATGTCACGTATCACAAGCGATTTGTTTGATGTTACGGAATTTGCCCACCACTGCCCTGAAGAATTCTTTATTGCAGGCATAAAAATCATAGTTTCATTTACAATTCTCTGTTTTATAAATGTTCCGCTGACCCTTCTACTTTTTGCAGTACTTCCTGTAATGATGATTTGTCTGCAGTATTTCAAAAAGCGTATGCGCGACGGCTTCCGTGAATCAAGAGTAGTTGTTGGCGAGCTTAATAGCCAGATTGAAGATTCTCTTTTAGGTGTAAGGGTTGTTAAATCCTTTGCAAACGAAAATATTGAAGAAAAGAAATTCAAAAAAGGTAACGAAAAGTTCCTTGAAATAAAATCGAAAGTTTATAAATATATGGGCTCCCACAGCTCCATAAACAGAGTTTCCGAAGGACTTATGTATATTATTGTGGTTGTGGCAGGAGCTTTCGCACTTGTTGCAGACAAAATCGAAGCCGCAGATTACATCGCATATCTTCTTTACATCTCAACCCTTCTCACATCAATAAGAAGAATTATTGATTTTGCGGAGCAGTTCCAGCGCGGTATGACAGGTATTGAGCGTTTCAACGAGATTATGGACACTCCTCCTGAAATTATTGATAAAGAGAACGCAATAGAGCTTGTTGTAAAAAAAGGACAAATTGATTTTGAAGACGTTACATTCAGATATTCTGAAAACACAGAGGATATTTTAAACAACGTAAATCTTCATATCTGCAGTGGCGAAAGCTTTGCTCTTGTTGGTCCGTCAGGTGGCGGTAAAACAACAATCTGCAACCTTATCCCTCGTTTTTACGAGCTGACAAGCGGTTCTATAAAAATTGACGGCACAGACATAAGGGATGTTACTCTTAAAAGCCTCAGAGAAAACATTGGTATCGTTCAACAGGATGTTTACCTTTTCTCAGGAACAGTGCGAGAAAATATTGAGTACGGAAAACCGGGTGCTACTGAAGCTGAAATCCGCGAAGCTGCACGCCTTGCAGGTGCTCTTGAATTTATAGATAAGCTCCCTGACGGCTTCGACACATATGTTGGTGAGCGTGGCGTTAAGCTTTCAGGCGGTCAGAAGCAGAGAATAAGCATTGCCCGTGTGTTCCTTAAAGACCCCAAAATTCTTATTCTTGACGAAGCAACAAGTGCCCTTGATAACGAAAGTGAATTCCTTGTTCAGCAGTCCCTTGAAAGACTTGCAAAGGGCAGAACAACTATAACCGTTGCCCACAGGCTTACAACAATAAAAAATGCAGATACTATTCTTGTGTTTACAAAAGACGGCATTGCAGAAAGCGGCAATCATGATGAATTAATCCAGAAAGCCGGATTATATTCAACAATGTATAAGATGTACAGAATTTAACAGATGCCAGAGCTTCGCTAAAATGTGATATACGAAAAAAGCTTCACAAAGTAGCAGATAGCAATTAGCAAATATTATTTAAAATCAACCCAGCAAAAACAAGCGCAGAGAAAATTGATGAAGGTTGTGCTTTAGACACCGAAGCTGTATAAGGATACTGCGAGGGGGCTAAAGCGCAAGATTCGCAATTTAATCAAGCGAAAAAGGAGAATAATATGACTTATCCAACCCCTCATATAAACGCAAAACCTGAAGATTTTGCAAAAACCGTGCTTATGCCGGGAGACCCTTTAAGGTCAAAATTTATTGCGGAAAACTTTCTTGACAATCCCAAATTAGTTAATAATGTACGTGGTATCCACGGATATACAGGCACATATAAAGGCGTTCCTGTTTCCGTTATGGCAAGCGGTATGGGTATGCCATCAATCGGCATTTACAGCTACGAGCTTTTCAACTTTTTTGGTGTTGAAAATATAATCCGCGTCGGCTCTGCAGGTGGTATGAGCGAAAGCGTTAAGGTAAGGGATATTATCCTTGCTCAAGGCGCTTGCACTAACTCAAATTTTGCCCATAACTATAATCTTCCCGGAGCTTTTGCACCTATTGCAGACTTTAATCTTCTCAGGAAAACTGTTGAAACAGCAGAAAGTCTGGGCATTTCTTACAAGGTTGGAAATATTCTTTCTTCTGACACTTTTTATAACGATGATCTGGGTCTTGCTCCCGAAATGACATCTACTGCTCTTTGGGGTAAAATGGGTGTATTAGGCGTTGAAATGGAAGCTGCGGCGCTCTATATGAATGCGGCACGAAGCGGTAAAAATGCACTTGCAATTCTTACTGTTTCCGATCACCTTTTAACAGGCGAAAGTCTTTCTTCAGACGACAGACAAAACTCATTCACAGATATGATGAAACTCTCTCTCGAAACGGCGGTTAATTTATAATGGCAGATATAAAAAGAGTTTTTCTTATTGTGCTTGACAGCTTCGGTATAGGAAATGCACCCGAAGCTGAAAACTTCGGTGATAAGGGCGCAAACACGTTAAAGTCAATTTCACTTTCTCCTGAATTTAATATTGATACATTAAAAAATCTTGGATTTACTCATATCGACGGGCTTTCATATCTTGAAAAAGGTGCCCTTTCTTCAAGGGTTGCCCGACTTACAGAAAGCTCAAAAGGCAAGGATACTACCATAGGTCATTGGGAAATTGCAGGGGTTATTTCAGAAAAACCACTTCCCACCTTCCCCAATGGTTTTCCCCAGGATTTTATTGATGAATTCGAGAAAGCTATCGGAACACATGTTTTATGCAACAAAACATATTCGGGTACAGAGGTGTTGAAAGACTATGGAGAAGAACATATAAAGACAGGTTATCCTATAGTTTACACTTCTGCGGACAGCGTTTTTCAGATTGCTGCTCACGAGGATATTATTCCACCTGAACAGCTTTACGAAACATGCAGAATCGCACGAAAAATGCTTACAGATAATCTTGGTATCGGCAGAGTTATTGCAAGGCCTTTTGAGGGCGAATACCCCTTTAAAAGAACTCCGGGACGGCACGATTTTTCAATTACTCCACCGCAGAAAACCTTGCTTGATAAATTGAAAGAAAATAGCTTTGATGTTATAGGTGTTGGCAAAATCCACGACATTTTTGCAGGTCAGGGTCTTACCGAATATGTTTTTACAGAAAATAACGCAGACGGAATGAACAAGGCTCTGGAGTATCAACAAAAGGATTTCAACGGACTTTGCTTTATAAATCTTGTTGATTTTGATATGGTATACGGCCACAGAAGAAATGTTGATGGCTACGCAAAAGCAATTTCTGATTTTGATAGGTGGCTCATGCAGTTTATTGAAAATATGAGCGATTCCGATGCTCTTATTATTACTGCAGACCATGGCTGCGACCCTGCTTTTTCAGGCACAGATCACACAAGAGAATGTGTACCCTTCATTCTTTACAGTAAAAAAATTGCACCTGAAAATTCAGGTACAATTCAAGGCTTTGATTATGTTTCAAAAACAGTAAAATCACTTTTAGGAGTGTAAATTTATGGGAAACAGAGAGCTTTTAGCATTAGCCGTTGAGGCTATGAAAAATTCATATTCACCCTACTCCAATTGTTGCGTTGGCGCTGCTCTTCTTTGTGAAAACGGCAAGGTTTATTGGGGTGCAAACATAGAAAACGCTGCCTTTTCTCCTACTGTTTGCGCAGAAAGAGTTGCCTTCTTTAAGGCAATTTCAGAGGGTGAAAAATCTTTTTCAAAGATTGCAGTTGTTGGCGGTAAAAACGGAGTTATAAACGGCATTTTCGCACCTTGCGGAGTTTGCCGACAGGTTATGAGAGAATTCTGTAACGATGATTTTCCCATAATTCTAGGCGAAAGTGAAAATTCATACAAGGAAACTACTCTCAAAGATCTTTTACCATTTTCTTTTTCTCCCGAGGACGTGAAATAATATGAGAATGTACGATATAATAAAAAAGAAGCGTGATGGCGGCGAGCTTTCCACCGCAGAAATTGAATTTTTCATAAAAGGCTATGTTGATGGTTCAATCCCTGATTATCAGGCATCCGCTCTTTGCATGGCAATTTTTTACAAGGGTATGACAGAGCGCGAAACCGCTGACCTGACATTATTTATGGCAAACAGTGGTGATACTGTTGATTTATCAGTGTTTGGCAACACAACAGTTGATAAGCACTCTACAGGTGGCGTTGGCGACAAAACAACACTTATTGTGGCACCTGTTGTTGCTTCTCTTGGTTGCACAATGGCAAAAATGAGTGGCAGAGGTTTAGGCCACACAGGCGGTACTATTGATAAGTTAGAATCTATTGAGGGTTTTAACACTGAGCTTACAAGCGAGGCGTTTTTTAAAACAGTTAAAAAAACAGGGCTTGCCGTTGTAGGTCAAACAGGAAATCTTACGCCTGCAGATAAAAAGCTTTATGCCCTCAGAGATGTTACTGCAACTGTTGATAGCCTCCCACTTATTGCTTCAAGTATTATGTCAAAGAAGTTGGCGGCAGGCTCTCATACCATAGTTTTAGATGTAAAATACGGCTCAGGTGCATTTATGAAAACTCCTGAGGATGCCCAGGACCTTGCCACAGAAATGGTTAAAATCGGTAACAATTGCGGAAGAAACACATCCGCAGTTATTACTAATATGGATATACCTTTAGGCAATAATATCGGTAACGCGCTTGAAGTTAAAGAAGCGATTGAGGTTCTTACAGGCAAAGGTCCTGAAGACTTAAAAACAGTATGCATTTCGCTTGCTTCACAAATTGTCTCTCTTTCGAAAGGCGTTTCAACAGAAGAAGCCAAGACACTTACACGCAATGTCCTTGAAAGTGGTAAAGCATTCCTTAAATTCAAAGAATGGATAGGTGCACAAGGCGGAAACACAGATTGGATTGAAAACCCTGAGCTTTTCCCTAAAGCTGATTATCAATATGAAATCAAAGCAACTGAAAACGGCTTTATTTCTCATATGGATGCTGAAAAAATCGGCATTTGCGCCGTTATTCTTGGAGCAGGCAGAGAAACAAAAGCAGATTCAATTGATATGAGCGCAGGTATTGTTCTCAACAAGAAAACAGGCGATGAAATAAAGGTTGGCGACACATTAGCTACCCTTTACACCTGCAAAAAAGAAACTTTTATTAACGCTGAAAAGAATTTCCTTGATGCAATATCTGTTTCAGAAAGCAAAACCCATTTATTACCATTAATATATAAAATCATATAAAACTAAAAGCTTCTTCAAATTTGAAGAAGCTTTTCTGCATTTTTATGAAATATTTTTTCTTTATCCTCTTGGGAAAGACCAAGTGTTTCAAGCATACCCAAATCCCAAGAAGGCGCGTGCCAAGGGCAATCCGAGCCAAAGAGGAACCAATCTACACCCTTTTTATCAAGTATTCTCTGCGCGCGTGGCTTTGGCATAGATGCGTAGCCGAAAGCTGTATCAAAATACACAGGTATATCGCAAAGGTGTTTTATTACCTCTTCGCCCATATTTGCACCGCCCCAATGAGCGCAAACCATAGGTGAATCTATCCACCTTGCTGCCTTTCTCAACCTTTCAGGTGTTGCATGGTATGGTGCAGGGAAGCCTATATCCTCACCTGCATGAAAAAGAATAATAAGGCCAAGCTCAGAAGCCTTTTTATAAAGCGGCTTCATTTTTTCGTCATCCACAAAAAAGCTCTGGTATTCGGGATGAAATTTTATTCCCTTCATACCCATTTCTTTTATTCTGTCTAATTCTTCAAGAGCATCAGGCGCCCAAGGGTAAACAGAACCGAAAGGAATTATATCATCACTTTCCTGAGATTTTATAAAATCATTTACAGCCTTCTGCTGATTTTCGTTTGTAGCAATAGCAAGGGTTACACTTTTATCTATCCCATCTTTTTTCATAAGCTCTTTCAGACCAGCCACAGTTCCATCTGTCTGAGGGATAAGTCCGCCTGCAGTAAAGCTTAACTTTTCAATTGCACCCTTTGCAATTTTTTCGGGAAAGGCGTGTGTGTGAAAATCTATTATCATAATTTTTGCCTTCTTTTTGTCATATTACGATGTTATGTATAATAATACTATTCCCGAAAAAATTCAAGATAACAAAAAGAAAATCGGTCAGGAGACCGATTTTTATAAGTTTAATTCTCTCTTAAGATTTCCGCCTAAAATTGCTCTTTTTGCTTCCTCGGTAATCTGAAGATTTTTTATTCTGTTTATTGCTTTTTTTATGTCATCAGCTTTCTTATATGGAAAATCAAGACCGAAAATACTTGACTCATATCCTGCCTGATGAATAAGAGTGCAAAGGTCGTCGTCTGTTAAAGACCATGCGCCCTGCCTTTCATTGCCCATGTCGTCAATTTCCATGCCGATGCTTGTCCAGCCTGCAAAGGTGTTTAAAATCTCACCGCGAGAATTGTTATTCATTATAAGTAACGCTTCTCTGAAAAAGCTATAGCCACCCATATGCTCCATACTGAAACGCAGTTTTGGGAAATTAAAGGCAACCTCATCGAAAAGGAGCATACTGTAATCCGCAATTCTGTGCCAATGAAGACCTGTGTGGAAAGAGATAAAAAGATTTTCTTTTTCTGCAGCCTCATATACTCTGAAAAGCTCGGGAGAATCAATTTTCACCTCCTGATATGCAGGATGAATTTTTATACCCAAGAGACCCAACTCTGCTATATGCTTTACCTGCTCTTCAAGATTATCTTTCTCGAAATTTATTGAGCCAAAGCCTACGAGCTTCGGTTCGTTTTTTATCTCCTCTGCTATCCAGTCGTTAGGATTCTGCCCTCTGCTGACATCATACATATCCATCTGATTCTGAAAGGGAGCAAAGCAAACTGCTTTTTCAATTCCGCATTCGTCAAGAAGCTCCTTAAGGCAATCCTTATCTGCATTAGGCTTTGTGTTTTTAGGAAACAAATGCGCGTGGTTAGCGTAAATTTTATAATCGCTCATATAGTAACATCTCCGTCAATATCCCACTCATCATCTTCCGGGAGTTCAGGATAATAGTCCCAAAGCATCTCTTCCTGTGAAGCGGTAAGCGGTTCTGATGGAACTTCGTTTATAACTTCAACCTTACGGATTTTGCTCCAGAGGGATGGAGTTATACGAACTGTATAGCCGCAGGCAGACGGACAAAGCCATTCAGTCATAGGAAGCTCTGGTATACCGAAAGCCGCAAGAATAGACATTATTACACCACCATGAGTAATAATTGCTGCGCTCTGAGTGCCTGTTTTTATAAGTCCGTCAACTGTTTTATTAAAGCAATTGCATACTCGTGTTGCAAATTCCTGATTGCTTTCACCATTAAGAGGTCTCGCATCCTCACCGCCTGAAAGCCATTCTGAAAATTCCTCGTACGGTTCTAATTCTTCTGCGGTATGGCCCTCAAATTCGCCAAAATCACATTCATCAAACCCTCTCATTTCAATAGGGGTTTTGTCGGGGTAAATAATTTTTGCTGTTTCTACACATCGCTTTAAGGAGCTTGTGAAAACAACATCAGGGTAAGGATAACCGTAGTCGTTTTTCATTGCTTCAAGCTGTTCAATACCTTCTTTGCATAAAGGCTCATCGGTCTGCCCTATATATCGACCTTCAAGATTCCCTTGTGTTAAAGCGTGGCGAATTAAATAAACTGTATAAGTTTTCATTGATTTCTCCTGTAATATGGTGTAGTATATTATACACTATGTATAATTTTTGGTTGGATGTGATTATTTTGGCAACATATTCCGAAAGAATGGTTGAACTAAGAACAGAAAAAGGCCTTAGCCAGAAAGCTGCCGCAGTTGATTTAGGCGTTTCTCAGGCACTTTTATCTCACTACGAAAAAGGCATACGAGAATTCAACCTTGACTTTTTATGCCGTATTGCAGAATATTATGGCGTTACTACCGATTACATTCTTGGCAGAACAGACAGCCGTAAAGGCCTTGATTCCACAGTTCTAGAAGATAAAGAAGAAGACGTTCTTTTTGACACTCAAACAATATACCGCGCCGCTATTATGACCCATGAAAGAATGAACGCAGGTTCTTCACAGGCTGGTGAGGTTGCAGACTTGCTGTATGCAGTAACTATTTACCGTACTCTTTTTGCTGCTGCTCAGAAGGGTTATATCCCAAAACGTTGGTTTAATCTTTCGCCAAAGTATGCTCAGGCAGTAACCCTTGCGTTAAAAGAATCACATCTTAATGACTTCCCTGAAAAAACAGTATCCGCAAGACGATACGGCGGTCCCGAACCTAAAAGCATCGAGACCGTCATAAAAAACATCGAAAGTATTATAAGCAAAACTGCTGATAAAATCAAGACTGAATAAGTTAACCTTTTAATACTTCCTTATACATCTTGATATAATCATTTGCAGATTTGCCCCAGCTGTTATCGCTCTCCATAGCGCGCTTAACGAGAATAGCCCAGCCTTTTTTATCCTGGTAGCCTTCAACTGCGCGACGGATTGCGTGAAGCATATCGTGAGCATTGTATGAAGAGAAAACAAAGCCGTTTCCTTCATTATCTCCGCTATCTGTAACAGAGTCGCGAAGACCACCTGTTTCGCGTACAATCGGAATTGTACCGTAACGAAGAGCAACCATCTGAGAAAGTCCGCAAGGCTCACTCTTTGATGGCATGAGGAAAAGGTCTGCGCCTGCATAGATTTTTCTTGCAAGGTCAGGAATGAAGCCAAGGCAAAGACCAACCTTATCAGGATATCTTGCAGCAAGACCGCGGAAGAATTCCTCGTACTGATAATCGCCTGAGCCTAAAACTACAAGCTGAATATCTGTTGTGGCAAGAAGCTCGTCAAGCACTGCCTTACAAAGGTCAAGACCTTTATGAGAAACGAGACGAGTAACCATACCCATAACAGGAGTATCACTCTTCTCCGGAAGCCCTAAAAGCTTCTGGAGTTCTCTTTTATTGATATATTTACCGCGGATATTATCTGCAGTATAGTTTTTGAAAATATCTTTATCTGTTTCAGGGTTGTAGTTTATAACGTCAATACCGTTAAGAATTCCCCTGAGCTTATATGAACGCTCCTTAAGAATGGGGTCAAGACCATGAGAAAACCATGGGTCAAGAATTTCTTTTGCGTATGACGGACTTACTGTGGTAACTGCATTCGCACACTCGATACCACCCTTCATAAGGTTAACTGCACCATCATATTCAAGAAGCTTTTTATGGGCATGGTCGATACCGACAACATTGTCTATAAGTTCTTCACCATAAACGCCCTGATACTGAATGTTATGAATAGTGAAAACTGTTTTGATATTTTCATATTCCGGTCTTTGAGCATAAATTGTGCTGTAATAAACGGGAGTAAGAGCAGTCTGCCAGTCATTACAATGAATAATATCAGGCTTGAAATCAATGTGAGGAAGCATTTCAAGAATTGCTCTTGAGAAGAAAGCGAAACGCTCCGCATCATCATAGAAGCCATAAAGAGAATCTCTCTTGAAATAATACTGATTATCCAAAAGGTAATAGATTACTCCGCCGCTTTTTGCTTCAAATATCCCGCAATACTGTCTGCGCCATGCAACAGGTACACAGATATTTGTTATAAATTTCATTGTATCTTTAAGCTCCTGCTTAATGCCGTCATAAAGAGGCATAACAACGCGGCAACCTACAAGGCGCTTTCTGAGAGCCTGAGGAAGAGAGCCTGCAACATCACCTAAACCGCCACTTGCGATAAAAGGCAACGCTTCACTTGCTGCATATAAAACCTTCATTTTAAATCTCCTTTTTGTTTGGTTAGTTTACTTATCCAAAACTGCTGTATAAATCAGAAAGAGTGTTATAAAAACCTGATGAAAAGAAAATTATCAGAATAATGATTCCTAATATAACAGGTATTGCAATTTCGCAAACCAACTTTATAAGCTGAGTACGCTTCATCATAATAATAGTTTTTTCAAGCTTATCCACTCGGGTAGTAAGCTCTGCAATCAACCTGTCTTTATCTCCATCATCTGATGTTACCTGAGCCTTGCTGCTTTGAGCTTTATAGTGTTTAACCTCAGCTGCATATGGCTCCTGAGGTGCAGTTGCTTCTGAAGCTCCACCATTTTTTTCAAGAAGCTCTTTTAACGCATCAAGCACATCTTTTTCACGATCAGGAACAGCCTTGTTAATTACAGCCAAAAGCCATTTAATCTGAGCATCACTAATATTGTCCCCATCAAAGTTTTTTAGCTGTCTTCCACAGAAAGAACAGGCTTTTTTATCCAGTCCACCTATACGAACATCTACAAAATCCAATTCATCTGTTTTGCAACCACAAAATTGACAAATAGCCATACCTGCACCTCCTTATAAAATCACAACCAAATCAGATAACAATCTCTTTACCAACGAACAACGGATAACTCTTATCACCTGAAAGAACCTTCTTTGGAGTGATAACAGTATTCTTATCCATAATCACGCAATTAAGCTTTGCATCTTCGCCAACGAAAGCATCCTGCATAAGAATTGAGTTTTCAACTACTGCTCCTTTTGCAACTCTTGCGCCACGGAAAACAATACTGTTTTTAACTGTACCTTCAATCTGGCAACCATCTGCAATAAGGGAGTTTTTGCAGTTTGAAGAAATGCCGTAAACAACAGGCATATCGTCGCGAACCTTTGTATAAACAGGGCTGTCGCTCTTGAAAAGCTCTTTTCTTGATGCTTTTTCAAGAAGAGCCATATTTGCAGCAAAGTATGTGTTTACGCTATCAATTGTGCAATTCCACTCGTTGATTTTGTATCCGTAAATATTGAGTGTTGAAACATTTTTCTGAAGAATGTCTTTTTCAAAGCTTGTATAAGCGTAGCTTTCTGCGTCGCCGATAAGTCTTTCAAGAAGAGCTTTTCTTATAAGGATAATGTTTGCTGAGTAGTTAACATCTGCAGCTGTTTTAACATCAATACCCATATTAGTAATCTTCTGCTCATCGTCAACCTCAATAACCACCTGATTCTGAAGTTTTGGAAGCTGACCGTTGCAATAAGCTATTGTAATATCTGCATTCTTCTGTGTATGGAAGTCAAAGAGTTTTGATAAATTAATATTACAAACAAGATTAGAATCCATAAGAAGCACATATTCCTGCTTGGAATGTGAAATGAAATCCATAACTCTGTTAAGAGTATCTATTCTGTTTGTGGATTCAGCCGCTGTTGGAGTAAACGGAGGAAGCAATGTAAGACCATCAACCTTTCTTGAAAGATCCCAAGGTCTGCCACTACCTATGTGGTCCATAAGAGAATGGAAATTGCTGTTTGCAATAACACCAACCTTTGTTATACCGCAATTAACCATATTTGAAAGCGGGAAATCTATAAGGCGGTATCTGCCACCGAAAGGCACTGAGCCCATTGTACGCCTTGCTGTGAGAGCACCAAGGCAAGCATCATATGAATTGGAGTAAACTATACCAAGAACATTTTTCGGCATCATACTGTTTCGCCCTCCTTAACATCTTCTGAAATCATTGACTGCGCTTTAACCTTTGCGTTTTCACCAACTACAACGTTTGGTCCTACAACGCTGACGCCCCAACCATCAAGATTTTCGCATTTTTCAGGGTTTTCACCTACAACTGCACCTTCTTCAATAACTGCATTTTCTGCAATCATTGCATACTGTACAACTGCGCCCTTTTTAATAACTGCACCGGGCATAACGATTGAATAATCTACATATGCGCCCTCTTCAACAACAACATCATTAAAGAGCACGGAATAATCTATTTTACCCTCGATTTCGCTACCTGCTGTAACTATTGAGTTTTCAACTACTGCACTATCAGCAATATACTGAGGTGCACTGTTTGTGCCTCTTCCGTAAATCTTCCAGGATGTGTCGCTTAAATCAATATTAACCTTCGGGTTAAGAAGGTCAAGGTTTGCTTCCCAAAGGGAATCAATTGTACCAACGTCCTTCCAATAACCGTCAAAGCCATATGCAAAAAGTCTTTCGCCTGCTTCATGCATTGCAGGGATAACGTTTTTACCAAAGTCGTTTGAAGACTCAGGGTCATTTTCGTCGTCAATAAGATACTGACGGAGCTTCTCCCATGTAAACATATAAACGCCCATTGAAGCCTTGTTGCTCTTGGGATTTTTTGGTTTTTCTTCGAAAGCAGTAATTCTGCCGTCATCATCTACAAACATAAGTCCGAAGCGTGATGCCTCTTCCCACGGCACTTCAAGCATTGCAATTGTACAAGCAGCATCCTTTTCCTTATGGAACTGAAGCATTTTTGCATAGTCCATTTTGTAAATATGGTCGCCTGAAAGAATCGCTACATATTGGGGGTTGTATCTGTCGATAAACTGAATATTCTGATAGATAGCATTTGCTGTTCCTTTATACCACTCTGTGCCCTTAATCTGCTGGTATGGCGAAAGAATGTGCACACCGCCATCTGCACGGTCAAGGTCCCAAGGACCACCGTTACCGATGTATCCGTTAAGCTCAAGTGGCTGATACTGTGTAAGAACACCAACTGTATAAATACCTGAGTTCACACAGTTCGAAAGCGGGAAATCGATAATTCTGTACTTACCGCCGTATGGTACGGCAGGCTTTGCAATGTTCTGGGTAAGAACACCAAGACGAGAGCCCTGACCGCCTGCAAGAAGCATTGCAATACATTCTGTCTTTTTTGCCATTGATATCACGTTCCTTTATATAAATTTGAAATTTAAAACTATTTTAACTTTTGGTCTATCTTTTTAGGTTTCAGATAAATTGTTGACATAGGCGGAAGCTTCATTTCAATATAATTCTCATAGCCGTGCATCGGGCCTGATTTTACCGCATATGTTTTCTTTAGTTTTTCACCATTACCTCCAAATTTCTTTGAATCGGTATTGAACACAATTTCATAAGAATCTGCATCGGGAACCCCAATTTTATAGCTTTCACGTAAAACAGGAGTGAAATTGCACACCGCAATAATCTTATCTCCATTTTCATCGTTTCTCACAAATGCTATAACGGAATTGTCTTTATCATCGCTGACAATCCAGTTAAAGCCTTCCCAGCTATAGTCTATCTGCCACATTGGTGTGTTTGCTTTATAGAATTTATTGAGCTCTCTTACATAGTCCTGCAACAAAACGTGCATTTCATAATCAAGAAGAATCCAGTCAAGACCTTTTTTATAGTCCCACTCAATAAACTGACCAAATTCAGAACCCATAAAGAGAAGCTTTTTACCCGGATGAGCGTACATATATCCAAGGAAAGCTCTCACACCTGCAAACTTTTCGTTGTAGTTTCCCGGAATTTTATTTATAAGCGAGCATTTGCCGTGCACTACTTCGTCGTGAGAAATAGGAAGCACGAAATTCTCGGAAAATGCATAGAAGAACGAAAAGGTTATTAAATCGTGGTTATATTTTTTATGAATACCCTCAAGAGAGAAGTAGCGGAGAATATCGTTCATCCAACCCATATTCCACTTGAAGTTATACCCAAGACCGCCCATAAACACAGGCTTTGAAACCATAGGCCACGCAGTACTCTCTTCGGCAATCATCATTATATCGCCATGCTCCTTGAAAACCGCCTCGTTAAGATTTTTCATAAAAGCAATTGCTTCAAGGTTTTCATTGCCACCGTTTTCGTTGGCTATCCACTGACCGTCATCTCTGCCGTAGTCAAGATAGAGCATAGATGCAACAGCATCAACACGAAGACCATCTATGTGATATTCATTAAACCAGAAAAGCGCATTTGAAATAAGGAAGGACTGAACCTCATTTCTGCCGTAGTCGAACACCTTTGTTCCCCACTGCAGATGCTCGCCCTTGCGCACATCCTTATATTCGTAGCAAGCCTCGCCGTCAAATTCAGCGAGTCCGTGGGCATCCTTAGGGAAATGGGCAGGTACCCAGTCAACGATAACGCCTATACCTGCCTTGTGGCACTCATCAACAAAGAACTTGAAATCGTCCGGTGTGCCGTAACGTGATGTTACTGCAAAATAACCTGTAACCTGATAACCCCATGAGCCGTCAAAGGGATGCTCTGCAACAGGAAGCACCTCAATATGAGTGTAACCCATATTTTTAACGTATCCGACAAGCTCTTTCGCCATATCTCTGTAACTGAGAGTGTTGCCATCTTCGTAAATCTTCCAGGAGCCTAGATGCACCTCATAAATATTAACGGGGGATTTATATACAGAACCTGCTTTTCTTTTCTTAAGCCAATTTCCGTCTCTCCACTTATAATTGCCTTCGAATATTTTAGAGGCTGTACCGGGTCTTGTTTCTGCATGAATTGCATAAGGGTCTGCTTTATAGTGCTTAAAGCCATCTGACCCTTGAATAAGGAATTTATAGGAATCGTAATTTTTAACGCCTTCCACATATCCTTCCCAGACGCCACCATCATTAAGGCGGTAAAGGGCATTTGCGCCCTCATCCCATCCGTTAAAATCACCTACAACAGAAACGGCAGCTGCGTGAGGAGCCCACACTCTGAAAACATATTTGTTTTCTTCTACCTTATGGGCGCCGAGAAACTCCTGAGCCCTGAAATTTCTGCCTTGATGAAAGACGAACAGAGGAAAGTCATTATAGTCGTTTTTATCGATTTTCTTTTTCACTTCCTGCCACCACCAAAAAAGTTTATGTTAAATCAATTTAATAATATCAAAACTAAAAGTTGTTTTCAAGAGGTTTTAATATATTTTGTTCAAATGCATATTAAAATTTACCGGTTGTGTTTGGCAGTTTTGCACAACAAAAACGACAAAAACACCAATAATCCAACACCGTTATTCGTCATTTTTTGTTTATCACAAAATTTAATATTCTGTGAACTTTAAAAAACAAATTTTATTTTTCTTTTTTGTAAAAATAAATCAGAAAAATGTGGTAGTATTTCTTATTAAAGAATTATATGTAATAATTATATTTATCTATAAATATCCGAAAGGAGAAAACCAATGCTCAAACAACTTTTGCCATTTGCAAAAAAATACAAGCTTCCTGCAATAATGTCTCCTTTATGCATTGTTTTTGAGGTGCTTATTGAAGTAACCATTCCTCTTTTAATGTCTGTGATTGTGGACTGTGGAATTTCAGGCCAGCCACTTTCATCAAAGGACAGCTTCATTGCAGATATTCTCATAAAACTCGGATTTGCTGAAAAAGCAGGTACCGACCTTATTCTTGCAACAGGTGGCCTTATGTTAGGGCTTGCTTGTATATCTCTTCTTTGCGGAGCGAGCGCAGCATATTTTGCATCAAAGGCAGGTATGGGATTTGGTGCTGAGCTGAGAAAAAGCCTTTTTGAAAAAGTTCTTGGCTTCTCCTTTTCGAACGTCGATAAGTTCTCAACAGGCTCCCTTATCACCCGTATGACAACAGATATTGGTATGATTCAGATGGCGTTTATGATGGCTCTCAGGATGCTTATCCGTTCTCCTCTTATGTTTGTTATGGCTATTTCCATGGCATTCAGCATTAACAAAAAGCTTTCTCTTGTGTTTATCTGCATAGCACCAATTATGTTTACCCTTATTCTTTTAATCGGCTCTGCCGCTCACAAGAGATTTACGAAAATGTTTAAAAAATATGACCAGTTCAACAACTCTATTCAGGAGAACCTTATTGCTGCAAGAGTTGTTAAAGCATTTGTTAGAGCAAAGCACGAAAAAGATAAATTCCGCATTTCCAACGATGAGCTACGCGATGCATCTATCTTTGCAGAAAAGCTGATTATTCTTAACGGACCTATCATGTCTGTTTCAATTTACGCCTGCATTTTGCTTGTTTTATGGATTGGTGCAAAGCTTATTCTTGGCGGCTCAATGTACATTGGCGACCTTATGAGCTTTATAACATATATTCAGCAGATATTTATGTCGCTTATGATAGTTTCAATGATTTTCGTAATGTCTGTTATGGCAAAGGCTTCTTTGAACAGAATAAGCGAAATCCTTTCAGAAAAACCCCACATTTCAGACGATAACGCAGACAGCACCGCATCAGTTAAAGACGGAAGCATTGAGTTTAAAAATGTATCCTTCAAATACAGCAAAGATGCGGAGAACAATGTTCTTAAAAACATAAATCTTTCTATTAACTCAGGTGAAACTATTGGTATTTTAGGCGGAACAGGTTCTGCAAAAACATCTCTTGTTCAGCTTATCCCTCGCCTTTATGACGTAACAGAAGGTCAGGTTTTAGTTGGTGGCAGGGATGTAAAGGATTATTCTCTTTCCAACTTGCGCGAAAGCGTATCAATGGTGCTTCAGACAAACCTTCTTTTCTCAGGCACAATCGAAGAAAATCTTCGTTGGGGCGACGAAAGCGCCACAATGGACGAATTACGCGCTGCGGCAAAAATTGCTCAGGCAGACGATTTTGTTATGAGCTTCCCTGACGGCTATCAGACAGATTTAGGTCAGGGCGGTGTAAACGTATCAGGAGGACAGAAGCAGCGACTCTGCATTGCAAGAGCAATCCTCAAAAAGCCTAAAGTGCTTATTCTTGACGATTCTACAAGTGCTGTTGATACCGCAACAGACGGCAAGATAAGGGAAGGATTGAAAAATCTTCTTCCTCAAACAACAAAAATTATAATCGCACAACGAATAAATTCTATTCAGCACGCAGACAAAATAGTAGTGCTTGATGACGGAAAAATCGACGATATAGGTACACACGAAGAATTACTTTCGCGCAACGAAATATACAAAGAGGTTTATATTTCGCAGCAAGAAAGCAAAATGGAACAATAAGAAAGGAGAGATTTTATGCCACCAAAGGGAACTCCTCTGAAGGGTAATAACAGTCCGGGCAACAAAATGAAATTTGGCAGACCTCAAAATACCGGTAAAACAGTTGCGCGCCTTCTCTCCTATGTTGCAAAGAGCAAAGGTCTTTTGGCAATTGTTGTTCTTATGGTAATAATATCTGCCGGCGCAAATATTGCAGGCACAGCAATGTTATCACCTATTGTAGACGAAATAGGCGTTTTACTTTCCTCAGGCTCCCAGGATATGAGCAAGCTTATCGGTTTTCTCACTGTTCTTTTGATTGTTTATCTTTGTGGTATTGCAGCGCAATACGGTCAATCAAGAATTATGCTTAACATTTCGCAGAAAACTCTTAACCTTTTAAGAAAAGACCTTTTTGAGCATCTTCAGGATTTACCTATAAAGTATTTTGATACTCACAACCACGGCGAGCTTATGAGCCGTTTTACAAACGACGTTGACACTGTGCGCGAGGCCATAAGTCAGGGTCTTATTCAGACAATATCTTCTCTTATATCCATTATAGGTATATTCTTAATGATGCTTTATATAAGCCCTGCTCTTACCTGCCTTATAATTATTATGCTTTTCGTTATGCTGGCAGTTATCAAGTTTATCGGTAAGCGCAGTTCAAACTATTTCCGCAAGCAGCAAAGTGCGGTTGGTCAGCTTAATGGTTATATCGAAGAGCTTATTGAAGGCTTAAAGGTTGTTAAGGTTTTCTGCAGAGAAGGTAAAACCAACAACGAATTTGCAGTAATTAACGAAGACTTCAGAAAATCTGCAACAAAAGCTCATACCTTTGCAAGCATTTTAATGCCTATTATGGGTAACATTTCATACTTCAATTTCACTCTTACTGCTGCTGTTGGTGCCTATATTATTCTGACTCTTACAGAACCATCAGGTGCGTTAGGCTTCTTTACAGGCGGTATTAAAGGCGCTCTTACCATTGGTTCTCTCGCATCCTTCCTTCAGTACACACGTCAGTTTTCAAACCCTATAGCACAGGTTTCACAGCAGATGAATAATATTCTTGTTGCCCTTGCGGGTGCAGAAAGAATTTTTGAGGTTATTGATGCAGAGCATGAGGAAGACGACGGCTACGTTACTCTTGTTAACGCAAAGGTTGACGAAAACGGCAATATAGAGGAAGTTAATGAACGCACAGGCGTATGGGCATGGAAGCATCCGCACTCCGCAGACGGCTCCGTTACCTATACTCTTCTCAAAGGCGATGTAAGATTCCACGATGTAACATTCTCTTATGACGGAAAGAAAAATGTTCTCAAAAACGTTTCTCTTTACGCAAAACCGGGTCAGAAGATTGCTTTCGTAGGCTCAACAGGTGCAGGTAAAACAACAATTACAAACCTTATAAACCGTTTCTACGACGTTCAGGAAGGTAAAATCACATACGACGGCATTAATATAAAGAAAATCAAGAAGGACGACTTGCGCCGTTCACTTGCAATGGTTTTACAGGACACTCACCTTTTCACAGGCACTGTTGAAGACAATATCCGTTACGGTAAGCTTGACGCTACCCACGAGGAAATTGTTGAAGCAGCAAATGTTGCCAATGCCCACAGCTTTATTTCAAGACTTCCCGAAGGCTATAACACAATGCTTACGGGAGACGGAGCAAACCTTTCACAAGGTCAGCGCCAGCTTATTTCCATTGCCCGCGCGGCAGTTGCCAACCCGCCTGTTCTTATTCTTGACGAAGCAACAAGCTCTATTGATACAAGAACAGAACGCCTTATTGAAAAAGGCACAGATAAACTTATGGAAGGCAGAACCGTTTTCGTTATTGCTCACCGCCTCTCTACCGTGCGAAATTCAAACGCTATTATGGTGCTTGAAAACGGCGAGATTATTGAAAAAGGTGACCACGAAACCTTGCTTGAGCAAAAAGGCAAATATTACAAGTTATATACAGGACAATTTGAATTGTCATAAAAGCACTAAATCCACTTGCATATATTCTGCAAGTGGATTTTTATTTTAAAATATTACAATTATTAAGATTTTGTAATATTTATTGCAAATTTCGCGGTTTTAGGTATAATGGCTTATAGTATACTATTATCAATAAATTAATTGTGTGGTACTTATATGGAAAAACTTTTAAAATCAGAAAAGGCTCTTTTGAGGCTTGAAAACCTCAGAGCTTTTATTTTAAGCGAAAAATGGATGGCAATCCTTTTTGTTATTACGGGAATATTTGCTTGCCTCCATTCTTTTTATCCGCGTAGCGCAATAGATATCTGGGGAACGGTTGTTTTAGCCTACATAACAGGCTTCTGCTTTGTTGTTTCAGGCGACATTTTTGCAATGCTTATTCCCGCCCTGTTTACATACTGTATAGCAATACGTTGTTATAATTCCCTGAGTGAATTTACTAGTATAATATGGCTCGTGCTCCCCTTGGTTGCGGCGTTTCTTTTTAATATAGTTGCTTATTATAAAAGGCCAACAACAAAAGGCTCTCAATTCCTGCCAATGCTTTTTGTTTCCATTTCAGTTATAATTGGCGGCGTTGGTGTTATTTCTGCAAAAGACTATTTCTCGGGCGCATCCATTTACAATATGCTTGGCATAGGCTTTGGTATGCTTCTTGTCTACTGCTATTTCTATGCTAAAATTGAGCATACCGATAAATATTTATTGATTGAAAAGCTTTCCCAGATGATGGTTGTTATAGGCTTGTTCATATCCTTTATGGTATTTGCTCACTATGTTATAAATGTTAATACTGTTATTGATAAAGGCGGTATTTTCTATATCAGGTGGCGTAATAACGCTTCCACAATTCTTATGATGGCAACACCTTTTGCCTTCTACCTTGGTAACAAAAAGCCTTATACTGCGGTGCTTGCATTTATCTTCTACATTGCAATGCTTCTTACAGGCTCCCGTGGCGGTATGCTTTTTGGTACAATTGAGCTTGTTATGTGCCTTGTAATGTTTATTCTCTACGATAAACGTCGCAGGCTTGCTTATGTTCTTATTTGTCTTTGTTTCTTCTTTGTTGCATTGGTTTTCCTGCCCGAAATCACATCCTTCCTTAACTTTACAATTCAAAGACTTTTCAAGGTGCTTAACCAGTTCCTTCTTGGCGGACCTGATACTGAAACACGTGTGCGCCACTATGCAAGAGGAATTGAAGATTTCTTTAATCACCCTGTTTTCGGTACCGGTCTCGGAAACCTTACAAACAGAGATATTTTCAAAAGCAAGCCCGGCTCTCTTTGCTGGTACCATTGCGAGCCGATTCAGATTATGGGTAGCTTCGGCACTGTGGGAATTGTCGCTTTTGTTTACCAGTTTGTTAAAAGAAATATGCTTATATGGAAAGAGGCAACTCTTTTTAATATGACTGTTTTTCTTTCATATATAAGCCTTGAATTAATGTCTCTCGTAAACCCGGGTATTTTCTGCCCTGTTCCTTACCTCTTACTCGTAGTTGTTTACCTTATAGTTGTTGAAAAATCCAACGACACAGAACCACAGGTAAAAGTACCCATATTTAAAAAATTCAGAGATAAAAGAAAAGCAAAAAAGCAGAAGGCATAAGCCTTCTGCTTTTTATTCATAAAAAAATACAGTGAAAAGTTTAATAAAAAGCGGCAGTAATCACTTACCGAGCTCGAGAGTACGCTTATACGCGCTCTTAACAGCATTCATTGTTGCTGCTCTGAATGCACCCTCTTCAAGGGCTTTAACGCCTTCTATTGTGCTGCCGGCAGGAGAGCATACAGCATCCTTTAATTTACCCGGATGTTCACCTGTTTCTAAAAGCATTTTAGCTGAACCGATAAGTGTCTGAGCAGCATAAAGGAGAGCCTTATCTCTTGGAAGACCGCATTCCACTCCTCCATCTGCAAGTGCTTCAGAGAACATAAAAACAAATGCGGGTCCGCAACCTGATACTGCAGATGCAGCATCAATTTTATCTTCATCAATTCTGTCCAGCACTCCTGCATACTGCATTGCATCAAGGAAGCCGTCAAGGTCTTCTTTAGACACAAAATCATTAACTGTATAAAGAATCATACCCTCACCTACTGCAACAGGCATATTAGGCATAATTCTTATTATAGGGCAATCCACCTGTGCCATCGCTCCGATAGATGAAAGGGACACTCCTGCTGCCATTGAAACAAGAGTAAAATCTGTTGTTCTGTCTTCAATAACAGGTGCAATTTTTTCAAAAAGGGTTTTAAGCATCTGTGGCTTTACGCCTAAGAAAATATAATCACAGTTTGAAACAATATATTCTGCATCTGCCACGTTAACGTCTGTTTCATCTGCAAAATTCTTGATTTTTTTAGTATCAACATCAAAGATGAAAATGTTTTCTGCACCAACAGATTTAAGCGCTGCTTTTGCAAGAGCACCGCCCATATTTCCGCAACCTAAGAAACCTATTTTTTTCATAATCTCACCTCAGAACATTAACGAATCTGACCATCACCGGCAATAATGTATTTATATGTTGTAAGCTCTTTAAGACCCATAGGCCCTCTTGCGTGAAGCTTCTGGGTTGAAATACCCATTTCACAACCAAGACCAAACTCGCCACCGTCAGTAAAGCGCGTTGATGCGTTCACATAAACTGCTGCACTATCTACAGCCATTGCAAAACGATATGCATTTTCTCTGTTTTCTGTAATAATAGCTTCACTATGGCCTGTAGAATGGAGAGCGATATGCTCAATTGCTTCATCTATAGATGAAACAACTTTAACAGCTAATATATAATCAAGGAATTCTGTATCAAAATCGTTTTCGCTTGCAGGAGTACCGTCTATAATTTTTATTGCCTTCTCGTCAAGTCGAAGTTCAACCGGCTGCAACCCTTTTGCCTCACGAATATTGCAAAGGCGCTCTTTAAGCAGAGGCAAAACCTGGTCTGCCAGGCTTTCATGCAGAAGAACAACCTCGCAAGCATTACAAACGGATGGCCTGCTTGTTTTAGCATTTTCTATTATGTTAAGAACCTTTTCATAATCGGCTTTTTTATCAACATATATATGGCAAATACCTGTGCCTGTCTGTATGCAAGGAACCTTGGCGTTTTCTGTAACTGCCTTAATAAGACCTGCACCTCCGCGTGGTATAAGCAAATCCACATACCCAACGGCGTTCATAAGCTCGTTTGCGCTTTGTCTTGTGGTATCTTGAACAAGGTTTATAAGGTTTTCAGGAAGGCCAATTTCCTTAAGACCTTTTCTCATAGCAGTAACAATTGCATCTGCAGAAAGAAAAGCCTCTTTACCGCCTCTTAACACGCAAACATTACCGCTTTTAAGGGCAAGAGCTGCAGCGTCTGATGTAACATTTGGTCGGCTTTCGTAAATTATTGCAACAACGCCCATAGGAACCGCTGTTTTCTGCACAACAATACCACTTGGCCTAATGACCGTATCAAGTATTTCGCCTACAGGGTCAGGAAGCTGGGCAACCTGACGTATGCCCTCAGCCATACCCTCAATACGCTCTTTTGAAAGGGCAAGACGGTCAAGCATAACCTCGGAAATAGTGCCTTTTGCTTTTTCTAAATCCTTAGCGTTTTCTTCTAAAATATATTCTGCATTTTCTATTAATGCATCCGCCATTTTTAAAAGTGCTTGGTTTTTGTTTTCAGTTGAAAGAGAACAAAGAACGCTCTTTACACTTTTGGCCTCTTTTAAAATTTCTAAAGTTGTTTTCATTTTATCACTTCTTTGAAATAAATCTTGTGCCAACCTTTTCGCCATCGATTATCTTATAAAGAACTGATGGTGATGAGCCATTAGCAATTATAACGTCTGTACCGCGAGCAGTGCATCTCTTAGCGGCTGCAAGTTTCGTTGCCATGCCGCCTGTACCGAGACCGCTACTGCTTTTGCCGCCTAATGCTTCAATTTCAGGTGTGATTTCTGTAATTTCATCAATAAGCTTCGCATCAGTATCTTTATGAGGGTCTGCGGTATAAAGACCGTCTATATCAGAAAGGAGCACAAGTAAATCAGCATGCATACTAACCGCAACAATAGCTCCCAGAGTATCGTTATCACCAACAGAAATTTCGTCGGTATTAACGGTATCGTTTTCGTTTATAACAGGGAGAACAGAAAGCTCAAGAAGCCTGTTCATTGTTGTTTTAATATTGTGGTAACGTGTAGGGTCTTCAAGGTCGAGTCCTGTAAGAAGAATCTGGGCTACAGTATGGTTATATTCAGAGAAAAGCTTGTCGTATGTATACATAAGTTCGCACTGACCAACTGCGGCAGCCGCCTGCTTTGTTGCCATATCTGATGGGCGTTCTTTAAGAGAAAGCTTACCTACGCCCATTCCGATAGCCCCTGAAGAAACCAGGATAATCTCATGACCTGCATTTTTAAGGTCTGAAAGCACCTTGCAAAGCTCTTCAACGTGCCTGATATTTATATTTCCTGTACTGTGGGCGAGAGTTGATGTACCCACTTTAACTACAATTCGCATTTAAAATCACCTTTAATCCTGAGAGTCATTGGTTGTCTCAGTTCTTGATTTGAGCTTCTGTGCCCTTGTTACCGCAAGGTCCTCCATCATCTGCTCTTTAACCTTACCGTCAACATTAAAGAACATAAGTGAAACCGCCTTACCGATTCTGCCTATGGCAGGAGCTAACGCAAAAACAGTCCATATAGCGCTAAGCATTTTAGGATCTGTCTGCGGAATAACAACGCCATGAGAGTTAAGGAGAGGTTCATACTTGATAGCAGCAATTATAACACCGCTGAGAATTGTTGAAATATTATTTGAAACAAGGGTAATATAACCCATAGCCGCACTCATCATACCTTCGTTTCTTATACCTGTTTTCCACTCAACGTAGTCATAAAGGTCGCCCTGAAGAGCGGTGTTGCAATAACGCTGAACACTGTTCATTGCGCCTGCAAGGGTTAGGAATATAACAACAATTATAATATTCACTAAATTGTTATCTGTAGGTCTGAAGCCCACAAAATACATCACAAGATACACAAGTCCGCAGTAGCCGTAAGAAAGCACCGCAAGATTCTTAAGACCTATTTTCTTTGTCATTTTAGTTGCAAAGGGAAGAACAAAGTAGCTTGGAAGACCTGTGAAAAGACCTGCAATAGCTGCGTTTGAAAGCTTTCCTGTACAGTTAAGCCAGAAATAGTTTGCAACACTCTGACCTGTACCCTTACCTACACCAAAGAAATTCTTAATCATAAGAACCCACATGGGTCGGCAGGAAGCAACCTGCTTTATAGATTTGAAAACGCTTGTGCTCTTCATTTCCTCACGGGAGGCAAGCGGCACACGCTCACGAAGACTGAAGAAGCCGTACACACGGAAAATCACAACAAGCGCCATAAATATGATAGCACCGCCAAGATATATGCTTCTTGTAGGAATTGTTCTCGGCAGATAGTCTACAAAGAACGGAAAAAGCGACGGAAGCCACACACCTAAAAGGTCTACGTATGTATCTGTAGCAATAAGCTTGTTTCGCTCGTTTACGTTTGGAGTAAGGTTATAAAGCACCGCCTGATATGCAGGTGTATAGAATGAGTTGGAAATTGAACCTACATAGCGGATTATAAGAAACATTATAAGAAGCGTTGCCTGGGAAAGACCATCCGGCAATAAATATGGCATAGCAGCAGAAAAGAGCCAGAAAGGAAGAGTTAAAATAAGGTATGGCCTTACTCTGCCCCAACGTGTTCTTGTTCTGTCAAGAATAGGGCCTGATATTGCATTATCAAAGGTATCAAGGATACTGCAAACAGACTGAGCCACGCTAAGAGTAATAGGGCTTACATGCTGGAATGTTGTAGTATAGAAAAACTCGTTGTTACCATTAAAGGTTTCCCAGTTTTTATCGCCGATACCTGAAATAATATAAGCCGCCATTTCTCTGGGACCTAAATATTCCTTTTCCTGCTGCCTTCTCTGTCTTTCTATATCTTCTTCTGAAACCTCAGGTTGAACAAAAACGTCTTTAGTTTTCTCTGCCAAGAATGACACCGCCTTTTTCTGATTTCATTTGATAGCGCTTAATTTGTGTTTTTGAGGAATTTCAGGAGTTCCCTTTTTACTCTCGCAACAGGAAAGCCAACAACGTTGAAATAATCTCCGTTTATGCCCTCAACAAGAAGGCTTGCTTTACCCTGAATTCCGTAAGCTCCTGCTTTGTCATATGGTTCATTCGAGGATATATATTCCTCTATCTCTTCATCTGACAAAGGGAAAAACGTAACATCTGTTTTCTCACTGAAGGTAATGCTTTTACCTTTTAAAGAAAGCGTTACGCCTGTGTAAACCTGGTGAGTCTTTCCGCTTAAAAGGTTTATCATTCTGCGGGCATCCTCTTTATCTGCAGGCTTACCTAATATTTCGTTGCTGACTGCCACAACGGTATCTGCAGAAATTATAAGCTCGTCGTCTGCAGAAATCGCCTTTGCGGCATCGTTTTTTATTTTTGAAAGATATTCTACTGCTTCTTTTGCACCGATTCCATCGGGCAACGTTTCGTCGCATTCTGCAGGGCGGATTTCTACATTATCTGATATAAGAGAAATAAGCTCTTTTCTGCGTGGGGACGCAGAAGCAAGTACAATTTTTATGTTTTCAAAGCTCATTTTTTCACCAATTCAATTTTTCTTTGATGGCTTTAAGAGTATTAAGGCCATATGTACAACCCATTTTTGCTTCCTCAAGGCCTTCAAACTCTAAGGTTACATAGCCGTTATAGCCATTGTTTTTTACAATTTCAAGGCACTCCAACACAGGCACATCGCCATGACCTAAAATTGCGCCTTTAAGGTAATTTCCGCCTCTTGTTTTAAAAAAACCGTCAGGAGAAAGCATCTCTTCTTTTGATTTAACGCAGAAATCTTTAGCGTGAGCATAAAAAGCGTATGGAGCTGTAACTGCAACTGCTTTTTCAGGAGCTTCATCAACGCAAAGAAAGTTACCTATATCAACAAGTGTACCGAAATTACCGTAATTTACGCCCTCAACAATTGCTTTTACTCTTTCGCTATCCTGACTGAAATATCCGTGGTTTTCTGTCATTGTTTTAATGCCTTTTGTTTTGGCATATTCGCTGACCTTTCTGCACCCCTCAATAATTCTTGGAAGAGCGTCTGCGAAAGTATATTTTTCTGCATCCTCACCCTTGTATCCTCCGGTTGTATCATGGCGCATACCCTGAACACCAAGAGCCTCTGCAACATCTACTTCATACTTTAATCTTTCGATTTCCTTTTCAAGATTACCATCTGAACCGTATATAAAATCTGCTCCGATAGAATATTGAACAATAGGGATGCCTACCCTCAGGGCTTCTTCACAAAGTTCGCGAGCATACTCTATTTTATCGATACCCTCGGGAGCTCTTATTTCAGAAAACTCAAAGGCTTCAAAGCCCAGTTCTTTAGCAAGAGAAATAAGCTCTTTTTCTGTTTTCTCACCTTTGTTTACAAGGGAAGAAAGACTATAACTGCAAATTGCAAACTTCATTTTAAAATTCCCTTCCAATATTTTATCATTGTGTCTAAGCCTTGTGAGTATTATGATATTAGATGATATTCAATTCACAAGGAGGCGACGCTTTTGAATATTCAGGCAAGCGGCGAAGAAAAAATCTCCGTTACCTTAACAAAAACAGATATGACCGATTTTCATATAACATACGATGAGCTTGATTACTCAAACATAGAAACACGACGAATTATCTGGACTATTTTAGACGAGGCTAAAAAAACTCTTGGAAAAGCGGTTAATATTGATAACCGACTTCTTATTCAGGTTTCTCCCGCGGAAGACGGCGGTTGCTTTTTTGAGTTCACTCAGCTTCCTGAGGTTGCTGACACAAAAAGACGACGCCTTATTATGAAAAAAGAAGCAGAACCCGTTTTATTCTGTGCTTTTGACGAAAATGCATTTTTAGATTGCTACGATTTTATAAAAACAGAAGATATATCAATCAAAGAATATAGCCTTCACCTTTATGATGGCGAATATTTTGCATTGATTCACCCCAAAATTGCCGCAACAGAAAAGCTTTTATTCTCTCTGTGCGAATTTGGGAACGCAACTATTTCACCAAAAGAACAAATTGCAGAAATTCTTGAGTTTGGGAAAAAATTATCTTAAAGAATTTACTGCCTCAGTAGTATTTTCTGCTCCGAATATATAACTTCCTGAAACAAGCACGTCTGCGCCTGCTTCAATGCAAAGCTTTGCTGTTTGAGGCACAATTCCACCGTCAACCTGAATCATAAGAGATGGGTTTACTTTATTGGCCTCTTCTCTTATTGCTTTGATTTTAGGAAGCATATCTGCCATAAATGACTGTCCTCCAAAACCGGGCTCAACAGTCATTACAAGCACCATTGCAATATCTTTAAGATATGGAAAAACTGCTTCAGCAGGTGTTTTGGGCTTTACAACAAGTGCGGGTAAAATGCCTGCACTATTTATTTTTTCTATTGTTTTTTCTACATTGCTGTTGCTTTCAACGTGGAAGGCAATTAAATCTGCTCCGCTTTTTGCAAAAGAATCAATGTAATCATACGGATTACTAATCATAAGGTGGCAATCAAGAAACATATCCGTTGCTTTTCTTATGGATTTTACCACAGGTGGACCTATTGAGATATTGGGCACAAAATGGCCGTCCATAACATCAACATGAAGCATATCTGCTCCTGCCAATTTTACCTTTTCAATATCGCCCTTCAATGCGGCGTAATCTGCAGAAAGTATAGACGGTGAAACCTTGACTTTATTTTTAAATTCCATAATCTGACACCTTCCCTAATATTTCAAGCGAGCGCTGTCTGTCAATTGCTATCTGAGCACTGAGCTCATCAAGAGAATTAAATTTCAGCTCTCCGCGTATTTTCTCAACTATAAAAACTTCAGGGTGTTTACCGTAAAGGTCGCCCTCAAAGCCTATAATATTTGTTTCACTTCGCTTTTCGCTTACGCCTTCAATAGTGGGGCGCACACCAATATTTGTAACAGACGGATAGCTTACTCCATCAACAACTGTAACCGAAGCGTAAACGCCAAACTCTGCCACACAAAAATCCTTCATAAAAAATTGGTTTATTGTTGGCGAGCCTAATATTCTTCCCCGCTCATCACCATGGCAAACCTCAAAATCGTAGGAATAAAACCTGCCTAACATATCTTTTGCAGATTTCATATCACCCCGGGTGATTGCGTTTCTTATTTTTGTGGAGCTGACAGGTGCACCTTCATAATCCACCTCATCCACAACAGTAAGTTTAATTTCTTTTTCTGCACAAAGAGATTTAAGAGTTTTAACATCACCCTGTGCACCCTTACCGAAACGGTAATTAAAGCCACAAGCAAGAGAACGGGCATTATATCTTTTCACAAGAATTTCTTCTACAAACTCTCTCGGGGAAAGCTGAGAAACCTCTCCGAAATCAATATGCTCCGCCTCAACTCCCCAGCTTTTAAGAAGCTCCGCTTCCTTTTGGGGAGTTATAAGTATACCAGGATGCTTGCCCTTTAAGGTTACCTGAGGGTGCTCTTTGAACATAAGGGCAATTTTTCTTTCATATTCACTTTTTTCGCTTGTGATAACTGCCTTGTGGCCCATATGGAGACCATCAAATGTTCCCAGAGCAATAAATGCTCCCTCAAACCTTTCATTCATCGTTCTACATAAACTCGCTTTACTGTAAGGCTTTCGGCACCTTCAATATACTCGCCTAAGCCTAAAAATTCGTTATTACCATATACTCTGTAGAGCCCTGCACCATTTAATTGGCGGACTCTCTGAGCCATTAAATCTCCGCCGTTTTTAAAGCGGATTGCCTGATTATCTGTAACATGAAGCTCAGGATATTCCAGAAGAAGCTTATCAACAGGAATAACTGCTTTACTTATATCTCCGCTTTGAGATAATGCGTCAAGCTCCTCGAGGGTCAGACAATCCTCAATAGAAACACCGCAGGCATATGTGCGCTGAAGAGATGTCATTACAGCACCTGTTCCAACAGCTGTTCCTATATCGCTTATAAGGCTTCTTATGTATGTTCCGGCAGAGCATTCGCAATAAAGGGTAAACTCCCCTTGCTCCTCGCCTATTTCTAATTTATAAATTTCGCATTTTCGCAGCTCTCTTTCCACCTCTTCGCCACGTCTTGCCAACTCGTAAAGACGCACGCCGTCTTTTTTGAGAGCAGAAAACATAGGCGGAAGCTGCATTATTTCACCGCGGAAATTATCTGCAACATTAAGAATTTCCTCTAATGTTGCTTTTTTATCTGTTTCGTTTAAAACTGTACCCCATATATCAAGGGTATCTGTTTCAATACCTGTTTTAAAGGTTGCTTTATATGCTTTTTTGTGGGTAGGCAAAAGTTCTATAAATCGGGTAGCACCGCCTAAAGCAATAGGCAGAACACCTGTTGCATTTGGGTCAAGAGTACCTGTATGGCCTGCCTTTTTTTCACCCGCAATACGCCTCACCTTCGCTACCGCAAAAAATGAAGTTATATTTTCACCTTTGTGAAGTGGAATAATCCCCGTCATTATTTAAGACCTTCCAATGATTTTTTCACAGAATTTAGTAAAAGCTCTTTTGCCTCTTCATAAGTACAATCAGGTCTGCAGCCTGCTGCTCCCTTATGACCGCCACCGCCTAACCGGCCGCAAATTTCAGAAGCATCAATACCCTCTTCTGTTCTCACAGATATACTGAATTTGCCCTCTTCGTTTTCTTTGAAAACTGCACCAACAAGAACTCCCTCAATCTGCCTTGGGAGAGCTGTTATAGGATGGCATTCATGCTCAGAGGAACCACTTTTTTTATACATATCCTGAGTGATTGTAATAACAGCACACTTGCCGTCATAATGGTACTCAAGAGTTTCTCTTGCAAGCATTTCAAGCTGAAGAAAGCTTTTGGACTTTGTTTCAAACATACGCTTGTTAATAAGCCCTGCATCAATGCCCTCTTCAGTAAGCTCTGCGGCAGCTTTGAAGGTATCTGCAGTTGTGTTCTGATACCTGAAGCAACCTGTATCCGTAGAAATACCTGTGTATATACAATTTCTTATATATCTGTTCACCTCAACGGGCAAAGCTGTTATTAAATCATATATGATTTCGCAAGCTGCCGCTCTGTCTACCAGGTATGTGCTTTTAGCATAGAATGTGTTTGACATATGGTGGTCTATACACAAATCTATTTTACCTCTGAGCTCCTCTGCTACAGGACCTAAAAGAGCATCGTCTGCAACATCAACGCACACAACAACAGGATTTGAAAGTCTATCGGGAGAAAAAGAATCTGTCATAAAAGAAAAATCTTTCGTAACTTCATCTGCGCACAAAAAAGCTCTCTTTTTACCCATAAGGCGCAATGCCTCACAAAGTGCAAAGGCGCACCCCAACGTATCGCCGTCGGGATGCTCATGAGAAACTATAAGAAATTCTTGGTTTTCGTTAAAAAATCTTAAACACTCATCTTTACTGATAATCATAAAGCACCTTTGAAATTATTCCTCTGAAGAATTATCTGAAGAACTGTTTGATATTTCTTCAAGTTTTTTAATAATATTCATACCGTACTCAACAGAATTATCGGCAACGAATTTAAGCTCCGGTGCCTTTCTGAGACCTAAGCGCTTGCTTATTTCTCTTCTTATAAGTCCGGTTGCACCGGTGAGGGCTTTTGTTGCAGCTTTAGCAACATCCATACCCTCAACGGCACTTACATATACCTTAACATATGAGGAGTCTGATGAAACCTCTGCTCTCGCAACGCTTATAAGATGCTCAGAAACTCTTGGGTCCTTAAGCTCTCTAACAATTGCAGAAATTTCACGCTTTATATCCTCAGCTGTTCTGTTTTGTTTATATGTTCCCATAGATTAATCTCTATACTCCTCTACAATGTATGCTTCGAGAATATCGCCCTCTTTGATATCGTTGAACTTTTCAAGGCCGATACCGCATTCGTAGCCTGTAGCAACCTCACGCTGGTCATCCTTAAATCTCTTAAGAGAAGCAATTTCGTCTTCAAACACAACACTACCATCACGAACAACGCGGATTTTTGAGTTGCGTGTAATTTTACCATCGATAACATAAGAACCTGCAATTGTACCTGCGCTTGAAAGCTTGAATACGTTTCTAACTTCTGCTTTACCCATTTCAACATCACGATACTTAGGAGCAAGCATACCCTTAATAGCTGATTCAACTTCTTCAATACAGTCGTAAATAACTCTGTACATTCTCATCTCAACACTGTCGCGTTCTGCATTCTGCTCTGCAACAGGGTCAGGACGAACATTAAAGCCAACGATAAGGGCATTTGATGCGTTGGCAAGCATAACGTCTGATTCGTTGATAGCGCCAACACCACCGTGAATAACCTTAACACGAACCTCTTCATTTGAAAGCTTTTCAAGACTCTGGCGAACTGCTTCAACTGAACCCTGAACGTCTGCCTTAACGATGATGTTAAGGTCTTTAAGAGAACCCTCGTTAATAGAATCGAAGAGATTATCAAGAGTAACCTTCTGCATTGAACGGAATGCTTCTTCCTTCTGTGAAGCCTTTCTCTGTTCAACAAGCTCACGTGCAAGACGCTCGTCGCTTACGCAGTCGAATGCGTCGCCACCAACAGGAACCTCTGCAAGACCT
>CAJGCL010000002.1 GCA_904501675.1 Clostridiaceae bacterium | reverse complement strand
CCATAAATAAATCCTCCGAATATATTAATAAAATAATTTTATACTAAAACGTTAATATTTTCAAGTGTTTTTAGCAAAATATGGGCTTAAAAGCTCTGTTTTATTCCTTTTCTGCAGGTTTTAAGCCAATGCCTAACTCATCAAGCTGTACGTTATCTACCTTTGATGGACATTCTGTCATAGGCTCGCTTGCATTCTGCACCTTAGGGAATGCCACAACGTCACGGAGTGAATCCGCCTTTACTAACTGCATTACAAGGCGGTCAAGACCGATACCCATACCGCCGTGTGGTGGTGGGCCAAATTTGAATGCATCAAGAAGATAGCCGAATTTCTGCTGTGCCTCTTCATCGGAAAGACCGAGAAGCTTGAAAATTCTATCCTGTAAATCAGGGTCTGTAATACGGATAGAGCCTGAGGAAAGCTCAATGCCGTTAAGAACAAGGTCGTAAGCCTCTGCACGAACTGCTGCCTTATCTGTTTCAAGGTATGGAAGGCATTCAGGAAGAGGAGAGGTGAATGGATGGTGCATTGCAACGAACTGCTGTGCATCCTCGTCCCAATCGAAGAACGGGAATTCAACAATCCAGAGAAGGTTGAAGCCATCACCGATAATATCAAGCTTTTTAGCAGCTTCGTTACGAAGCGCGCCAAGAACTGAAAGAACTGAATTGTTCTTTGTATCTGCAACAATAAATACAACGTCGCCTTTTTCTGCGCCTGCTCTGTCAAGAATAGCCTGCATTTCTTCTTCTGTCATAAACTTTGCAAAGGAAGAAGCAATACCGTCGTCTGTAAGACGAATCCATGCAAGGCCTTTAGCGCCGATACCTTTAGCAAACTCTGTAAGCTTGTCTACCTCTTTACGAGTGTATGTTGTTACAGCATTTTTAGCAGTAATACCTCTTACTGAGCCGCCGCCTGCAACAGCACCTGAGAAAACAGAGAAGCCACAGTCCTTAACAATATCAGTAAGGTCAAAAATCTCCATACCGAAGCGAGTATCAGGCTTGTCTGAACCATAGCGCTCCATAGCTTCTTTGTAAGTAAGGCGTGGGAGAGGGAGAGGAATTTCTACACCGAGAGCATCCTTAAAAACTCTTGCAATGTAGCCTTCACCGATAGAAAGAACATCTTCCATTGTAACGAAAGACATTTCAAGGTCAATCTGAGTAAATTCAGGCTGACGGTCTGCTCTTAAGTCTTCATCGCGGAAGCAACGGGCAATCTGCATATAGCGGTCAAAGCCTGCAACCATTGAAAGCTGTTTATAAAGCTGAGGAGACTGCGGAAGAGCATAGAAAGTTCCCTGATGTATACGGCTTGGAACGAGGAAATCGCGTGCGCCTTCAGGAGTTGATTTGATAAGCATTGGAGTTTCAATCTCAACAAAGCCGTGCTCATCAAAATAGTCTCTTGTAATCTTGGTAACCTTATGACGGAAGAGAATATTCTTCTGCAAATCAGGTCTTCTGAGGTCAAGGTAGCGGTATTTAAGACGTGTAAGCTCTGCTGTCTGGCAGTTTTCCACAATATCAAATGGTGGGGTTTCGCTCTTTGAAAGCACTCTTAAGTCCTTAACATCAATTTCAATATCACCAGTTGGGATTTCGCTGTTCTTTGAGGAACGCTCGCGAACAACGCCCTTTGCCATAAGAACATATTCGCTTCTTACACCAAAAGCCTTTTCAAAAATCTCTTTGTCTGTATTTTCGTCAAAAGCAAGCTGAACAATACCTGTTTTGTCGCGCAAGTCAACGAAAATGAGAGCACCAAGGTCGCGCTGCTTTGCAACCCAACCGCATACGGTAACCTCTTCGCCAATATTTGCTGCGCGAAGGTCGCCACAGAAAATTGAACGCTTAAGACCAGTCATATTATCCATATATAATCGTCCTTTCGGAATAGTTTACTTAATATTTACTGCAGTTTTTGTAAGGTATGTTACAGGGAAATTAAGAAGAATACCTACAACAAGCCTGAAAACAGGACCTGAAAAATTAATTTTAATAACGCCTTTACCAAGCTCTGCCGCAGTTTTTGCAGTATCAGAGGTAAAGGTTATTATATCAGGCGAAACCACCATACCCATAGGTAAAAGCTCGGAAACTCCGTTTGAAAGAGCCTGTAAACAATAGAAAACAGAGAATGAGAAAATTATAATTCCTATAACTCCCAATTTTGAGAATGGCTTAACATTTGAAAGAGTTATGCCAAGGAAAAGGCTCTGAACTACCATCAATGCGGAAACTGCAAGAGAAACTGCAAAGAAAATAAGTACAACCGCAAGCATTTTAAATGACGGGGCACCAAAAAGCGAGAGGAGAAGCTCTGTATTTTGTATAGCCTCTTCGCCCATAATATCTTTCACCTGACCAAACCATAAAAAGCAGGAGCCTAAGAAAAGGAAATAAACAAGATATGACCAGATAAGAGCTGAAATTGTTTTGGACCAAATAAGCTTACCTGTTTTTACAGGGAGAGTAAGAGTGAGGTAACCTGCTCTGCCAAACATTGTTTTGTTATACATCATAGCTACAGCTATAAGAACAAAAACACAAGCAAAAAGGAGAGATGCAATAACAGCAAGACCTCCCAATATTTTCCCTATATCGCTTTTTGCAAAAAGCGCAACAAGTTCACCGCCGACGGCTACAATTACAATCGCAAAAAATATAGCGGACATTGAATGGAACTGCGCTTTTAAGTCGTTTTTAAGAAGCTTACCAAACATTTGCAAATACCTCCTTAAAAACATCTTCAATAGATTTATTGTTATCTGTAATGTTATAAACGCTATCATTAAGAAGAGCTTTACCGTTACCTAAAAATAACGCGTGAGTAAAAACATCCTCAAGGTCATTTATAAGGTGGGTGGAAATAAGAAGAGTAGATTTCTGTGCATAGTTTTCCATAATAAAATTAAGAATTGCACTTCTTGAAGCAGGGTCAACGCCACCCATAGGCTCGTCCAAAATATAAAGAGAAGCATCGCGGGACATTGTAAGTGATAAAAGGAGTTTTTCCTGCATACCCTTTGACATTGTTTTAGCTTTCTGCTTTTCGTCGAGGCCAAATCTCTGAAGCATTTCGAGAGCTTTAGCCTTATCAAAATCAGAAAAGAAATCGTTAAAATAATCTACAGCATCAATATTTCTCATCCACTCATGAACAAAGCTCTGCTCAGGGAGATAAGCAGTTACAGCCTTTGTGATTTCAGACGGCTTATTGCCGTTAATAAGAACAGTGCCTGAATAATCGTGAATAAGACCTGTAAGAATCTTCATAAGTGTTGTTTTACCGCAACCGTTCGGGCCGAAAAGACCTATAACCTCACCCTCAGGAAGAGTGAAGCTCATATCATTGAGAACAGTTTTGTTGCCATAGGCTTTAGTAAGCCCTTCAACAGTTATAATTGCCAAAATCTAAGCCTCCAAAAGTCTTAAAAGACAAAATAAATCGAAATTTAACTAATTATATATTTTACACTTAATTGTGTTAATAGTCAAGGGATATCATAAATGCAAAACGTAAAATGCAAAATTCAAAATGCAAAATGGAGATGCCAGTGCTTCGCAAGGAGTAAAAGCGAAGCAAAGCTCTCTAAAACCTTTTCACTTTTCACCCTTAACTCTTAATTAAAAAAGCACCCTTCCTTCTGGAAGAGTGCTTTTGAAATAACTTTGCTTATGAGAAAAGGCCACCAAAGAAGCTTGAGAATGTATCAAGAGCAACGCTTACGTTGTACTCAATCATTGAGCCTTCAACTGAGCTGAGAACCTTCTCCAAATCTAAACCTTCAAAAAGATTAAAAAGAATACCCATAATAGAATCCATAATTTCGCCTCCTTATGCTAAAAACAAATTACCATAAAAACTAAAAAAAGTCAAGAGTTTTCCATAGTTTACAAATGATACCATTATATTTTGGTAATTATTAAGGTCTTTGTTTTGTTGACTTTTAGTGCAATTATATGGTACATTTTTATAAATACCATAAAGGATGTGATATTTTGAGCGAAAAAATAAAAACTCAAAGCACAAGCGCAGAACAAAAGCACGTTGGTAAAAGCGAATTTGTTTTGTACTTAATGGGTGTGTTTTTCTACACAACAATGACAGGTATGGTTGGTGGTAACCGTAGCGCGTACCTTGTTAACGTTTTACGACTTCCCGAAGAGCAAACATCTTTGTTCAATCTTTTAACAGGCATAATTCCTTTTGTGCTTAACTTCTTTATCGTTATGTACATAGACGGTAGAAGAATGGGCAAGGGTGGAAAGTTCCGTCCTGTAGCAATGCTTGTTGCAGTGCCGATGGCAATCGTTATGATGCTTACCTTCTGGGCGCCGCCGGGACTTTCAGGAACAATTCTTTTCATTTATATTATAACAATAGCAGTTCTCTGGTCTGTTTTCTGTACATTTGGTAACTCAATCAATATGATTGCAAATGTTATGACCCCAAACTTAAAAGAACGCGACCAGGTTCTTTCATTCCGTTCAATTTCTTCTGCAGTTGGTAACTCCGCTCCAATTGTTATTCTTCTTGTTATTGGTCTCATCTGGAGTAAGGATAACCCAGCTCTTGTTGAAATGGTAACAGGAACAAGTATTCGCAGCGTTGAGGGTCTTCAGTACATAATTTCTGCCGCGCTTTGTAGTGTTGTAGGCGTTATTACAGTTCTTCTCGGTATGAAAATTGTTCGCGAAAGAACAGTTTACACTGCTGAAAAGAAAAATCCTCTCAAAGGCTTTGTAGACGTTATAAAAAACAAATACGCCTGGACAATTATCGTTTCAGAGTTCTTAAAGAGCTTCCGCGGTATTGCAACATTTATGGAAGCATTTATGGCAGCAGCGGTTCTTGGTGATATTTCAAAGAAGATTCTCTTTGTTCTTCCTGTTGGCATCGGTACTGCGGTTGGTATGCTTGTAATTAACTTCCTTTTAAAGAAATTTGATGCAAGACAGCTTTATATTGCAAGTGGTATCTATTCACTTTGCGCAAACTGTATTGCTTTCGGTGTTGGTTATACTTATTTCACAACAGGAAATGGTATTTTACAGGTTGTGTTTATAATATTCTTGTTCCTTATCGGTCTTCAGTTTGGTGCATCAAACCTTCTTCCAAGTATGTTCCAGGCCGATGTTCTTGAAACAATTGAGCTTAAAACAGGCAAGCGTCTTGATGCTTCATTCCCATTTGTTATTGGTATCGGAACATTAATCAGCGGTACTATAGCAAGTACGGTTGCTCCGCTTATCCTCTACGGTGAGGGTTCAATTATTGGTTATATTCAGCCAACCGACCTTATTCCTAACCCTGTTCAGAGCCTTGATACAAAGGTTACACTCCTCTTCTTCTACACAATTATGCATGGTATTATGATGTTCCTTGCAGGTGTACCGTTCTTCTTCTATAAGTTAACAGGTAAAACAAAAGAGGATATACATAATCAGGTTCTCGCACAGAGAGAAAAGCTTAATAAATAAGAAAAGAGATACGGAAAACATTGTTTTCCGTATCTTCTTCTATATTATTCCTTTTTCTACTCGTTCAATAAAGTCTGAGCAGGCAGGCACGACAAAATTTATTCCTTTTTCTACGATTTCAAATGTAACCTCTTTACCAAACCTTACCTCACCATCTATATTAACAGCAGAGTCTTTCTTTGCTCGTATGGTTATTTTCTTACCGCGTTTATATATAGTTCTGTCCCAGCTTAAATGCTGACCTTTTTTGTATTTATCTATTAACGGAAGAAGTGCAACGCGCACAACATCTTTTTTGACAATAACAAAATCCAATTCCCCATCATATGTGAGTGCCTTTGGCGCGGCAAAATAACCGCCGCCATACCAACGGGAATTTGCCGCAAGGCAGAAAAGCACATCTGCGGTAAACTCGTCTTCATCGTCGATTTTAATCTCAAAGGTCTTCTTCATTTCACCAAGGAATTGCAAAAGTACACCTAAGGTGTATGCAGCCTCGCCTTTAATAAAGGGGAGTTTTTTTAGGCTTGCCTGACGGGCACAAACCTCTGCATCAAGACCCATTGAACACTGATTTATTGCATATTCATCGCCACATTTTATAAGATCAAATTGCATAACTGTGCCGTTAATGTGGTCTTTTACGTTTCTTAAATGCTTTTTATCGCCAAAAATACGAATAAAATCGTTTCCGCTACCTAATGGAAACGCCGCTACCTGAGCGTTAGGCTTACAAGCGCAAGCATTTACAATTTCCCACAAGGTTCCATCTCCACCGCAAGCGTAAACGCGGATTGGATCTCCTTTATCCACCTGAGCTTTTGCGTAATTATAGCCATCGTTAGCGCCTTTGGTTACATAGATTTCGTAATCCTCAACGTTAAGCTCTTTTACAGCTTCTTTAATTCCGTCTGAACAACGTTCAAAAGAAATACCTTTGCCGCAATTCGGGTTAATTATGAATAGATGTTTCATTTATAATACCTCATTTAAAGAACATATAGTAGCGGCACTTAATCATACCATTATAAAGCTTTCTGCTCTTATCTGCTTTTCTGCCGAAGCAATTTTCAAATTCTTCGTCAGGAGTTATTACATAGTAGCTCCAGCCATGCTGCTGAGTAAACACTTTACCCATCTGCTTGTAAATTTCCTCTGCTTCCTGTAAATCGAGAAGTCTTTCGCCGTATGGCGGATTGCAGATAACTGTACCTCGCTCACTGTAGCGCTTGAAATCTTTAATATCCCGCTTTTCAAAATGAAGCTTTTTGCCTATAGGAAGTCTTGCGGCATTTTCGGTTGCAATCTTTATTGCCATAGGGTCAATGTCTGAGCCAAATCCCTGGAAATCCGTATCTACCTTTTCAAGACTCCTTGCTCTTTCTTTTTCTTCTGCCCATATGTTTTTGGGAAGAACCTCAAAACGCTCTGCGGCAAAATGTCTGTTAAGACCGGGAGCAATATTATGTGCATACAAAGCGCCTTCTAAAAGAAGGGTACCGCTACCGCACATCGGGTCATAAAGGGAGTGGTAATGCCTTACCTTCGCAAGAGCGCAAAGAGCAGCTGCAAGGGTTTCCTTCATTGGTGCACCATTCTGGGAAAGGCGGTAGCCTCTCTTATGAAGACCTGCACCTGTTGTATCTATAAGAAGAGTAGCCTTGTCGTTCATAATAGAGAACTGAATCTGATGAACAGGTCCCGTTTCAGTAAACCATGAAACGCCATATTTAGATTTAAGCCTTTCAACAACTGCTTTTTTAATAATAGCCTGACAATCACTTACGCTGAAAAGCTGAGATTTCAATGAATAACCTTTAACAGGAAAAGCGTCTTCTTTACCTATCCATTGCTCCCAAGGTAAATCCTTAACGCCTTGAAAAAGCTCCTCAAAGGTTTTGGCTTCAAAGCTACCCATAAGAATCTGTACTCTTTCTGCAAAGTGGGAGCAGATATTAACACGGGCAAGAATATTCTCATCACCTGAAAATAAAACTCTTCCGTTTTCTGCCGCAACATTCTCTGCCCCTAAGAAACGGAGCTCATCGGCAATAAGTCCTTCAACGCCTAAAAGGCTTGGTATACAAAAATCAATTTTCATACTGTTTACTCTTTTCCACAGTGAACCAGAAGGTTACACCATTATCTTTATTTTGAAAACCACAATCACAACCATGGTTAGTTACTATAGATTTTACTATTGAAAGCCCTAACCCAAAACGGCCTTCCTTACGGGAATGAGCTTTATCTGCTCTGTAAAAGGATGTAAAAATACTGTCCTTATCCTTATCGGCAATAAAGCTACCTGTATTAAAAACAGTAACTTTAACTTTATCACCGTAATTCTCAGTTGAAATTCTAATGATCTTTTCTCCTGAAGCATGGCTACAGGCATTAAGAACAATGTTGGAAAGCACTGTTGTAAGCTGTTTTTTATCGCCCAATACAGATATACTCTCTGTTTGAGTTTCAACAGTTATACCTTTTTCTTTGAAAATCGGAGAAGCGGATTTCAAAAACTCTTTAATATATTCTTTAACATCGAAATCATCTTTATCAGGAAGCTTTGTTCCTGTTGAATAGAGGGATTGCTCCAGCATATTAATAACAAGGTCATTCATTTTATCTGCTTCCCTAATTATAATATCGCAATATTCTGCGGACGCTTCATCACTTCCATCCATATTCATTTTTAAGCCTTCTGCATAGCCTCGTACAATTGCAATAGGTGTTTTTAATTCGTGAGATGCAGAAGAAACAAAATCCTGCCTCATTCTTTCAAGCTGACGCTCTTTTTCAATATCTGCCTGAAGTTGGGCGTTCTTTTCACGAAGCTCGGAAAGCGCTGTATCAAGAGAATCGGAAACTGTATTAATATTATTTGCAAGAGTACCGATTTCGTCTTTTCTGTCTATATTTGTTTTGGCAGAAAAATCAAGTGATGCGATTTTTTTCATAACTTCATTCATTTGAATGAGAGGCTTTGTAAAACGACGAGAATAGTCATATATAAAAACAAGAGCAAGACCCAGAGCAAGCACAGTAATTGTAGTAGTTACCGTGGTTGCAAGGGAGGCGTTTTCCTGAATCGGGTTTATTTCCGTTGAAATTTCTATGTGGTAATCGTTCTGAAGGCTCTTACCGTAAAGAATATATTGAGTAGTGCTCCCTTCCGCGCACACAACATTAAAATAACTACCGTCATCATTTGTTTTTCGACTTATAACGTTGATTTTGTTACCTGAGAGATATGAGCTTTTCCCCTCATACAGATAATTATCGTTTGCATCATATAAATCTATACTTAAATTTTGCGTTGTTTCGATTTCGGATAAATAAGCAAAATAATTTTCACCTTCACGCTCTGTTCGATTTGCGATATCGGCAAAGGTGCGTTCCATATTCCAAATATAAACGCTTTCAAGGAGTTGGGAGTTAACAAAAGCAATACCAATAAGGCAGGCGGCAATAATCGCGCCTACTTCAAGAAAGAATTTGGCTCTTATACCCAATTTTCTTTTTTTCATGTTCTCCCTTCCTTCCGAAAAATGAAACTATTCTTCAAATTTATAACCTGTTCCGTAAACAGTAATAAGGTGGTTTGCACCCCATTCGCCGAGTTTTGTACGTATTCGCGCGATGTGGGAATCTACAGTTCTTGCAACACCATCAAAATCATCGCCCCAGACTTCATTCACAAGGCGCTCTCGGGAATATACCCTGCCGGGATGCATGGCTAGCATTTTAATAATTTCAAATTCTTTTATTGTAAAATCAACTACCTTGTTATTAAGACGAACTTCGTGGGCTGAGCAATCGACAATAAGGGAGTTTAGCTCATATATTTCTATTCGGTCAGGATTTTTGGGAGTCTGAACAGCGCCTCTTTGCAAAAGAGTGTTAACTCTTTTACTTAAAACAACAAGAGAAAATGGCTTTGTAACATAGTCGTCTGCTCCGCTTTCAAAGCCCATTATCTGGTCAAAATCCTGACTTCTCGCAGAAACAAGCATAATGGGAACACCGCTTGTTTCTCTGATTTTGCGGCAAACGCCCCAACCATCTATTTCAGGCATCATAATATCAAGGATGCAAAGGTTTATGTCCTTATTACTTCTGAAAAGGGAGAGCGCCTGAAGACCGTCCTCTGCCTCAAGAATCTGATGTCCGTCTTTGGAAAGACAGTCGCTTATCAGCTTCCTTATAAGCTGTTCATCATCTGCAACGAGAATTTTTGCCACAAAATCACCTCATTTCGTTTTATTTGCTGTATGGACAAACCTTCATACATATACCGCAGACAACACCTCTGCCGATATGATGAAACTGTTTTTTCATATAATCGCTACAAAGCTGAGGATTAAAAATATCTTCTCTTTCCACACCTGCTTTAAATTCTTTTCCGCTTATTGCGCCCGACGGACAAGCCTTTACGCACTTATCGCAGCTAAGGCACAGATTTTCTTTTAATTCGCCCTCACCCGTTAATTCGCAATCGGTAAAAAGTGTGCCTAAACGCACTCTTGTGCCATACTTTTTGTGAATGAAAAGCGAGTTTTTTCCTATTCCTCCAAGACCTGCAAGGCACGCCGCCTTTTTATGGCTGTATCGTCCGTTATAATGTGTACCGGGCATACTCTGAGAGGCGGCAATTGTTATATATTTATAGCCTCTCTCCTGAAGAAAAAGACCTGCATCAAGAAGGCAACGGTCAATAAAAGCATTGACACTTCTGTAATGGTTAAAATAAGTTGCAGTCGGCTCATCTGTAATCTCATCAATAATAGCATCTGAAAGACGCACAACAAGGCTTACTGCATATTTCAGCTCACCTGTATCACTATCGGTAATATATGAATAGCCGACATCACTTACTCCTTTTGAGAGAAGAAACTCTCTGAGCTCTTTTTCAAGCATTTTACACCCTCATTTTTTCCATAGCTCTGAGAACCTTTAAATTCATTTCCTGACATTCCTTTAAAAGCTCACATTTGGTGTTTTTTATAAATTGGGCGGCATTTTTTGCCTCGTTACCCATATGATATTTTTTATCAATATCAGGAACAAGCTCTTTTTTCTCGCCGCTGTTGTTGTATAAATATATGTTATCTGTCTGAGAAATACTGCCTATTGTAACAGTACCTAAATCGCCAAAAATCTGAGAAACACCACGGCTCTGACCGGTTTTTGAATATGTTATTGTAATAAGCTTATCGCTATACTTGAAAACTGCTGAGCCACAACCATCTGCACCTGTTGACAGGAAATGCTGAACAGGAATAATTTCCTCAGGCTCACCAAACAAATCAATTGCAGGATAAACGCAGTATATTCCTAAATCATTAAGAGCGCCTGTTTTCATTTCAGGATTAAAAATATTTGGTAATTCACCATTTACAAGAGCCTTGTATTTTGATGAAAGCTGAGAAAAATCAAAGCTGGCACTTCTTATGCTGCCTATGCTTTCTACTGCTTCTTTTAAAATCCTTCTAGCTGGTGAATGCATATACATAATAGCTTCAAAGTATACAAGATTTTTCTTCCTTGCTAATGAAACAAGCTCTGAAAATTCTTCTGCTGTGATTGTTACAGGCTTTTCGCATATTACATGCTTACCATTTTCCAAAAGAGCCTTGCATTGACTGTAATGGCATACGTTTGGCGATGCAACATACACAAGGTCTGTATCACTGCAAAGCAATTCCTCAAAGGAGCCGAAAACTCTCTTTGCACCTGTTTCCTCCGCAAATATGCTACCCTTTGAAACTGAACGGGAATAAACACCGTCTAAAAGTAATTCGTCGCAAAGATTTGCTCCTTCAATAAAGGAATTTGTTATCCATGAAGTACCGATAACAGAATATTTAATCATTTGTTGTTACCTCTGAAAAAATCGATAATTGTTTTCTTTGATATGTTTTTGGCGGCAAATTTCAATGTCTGCTCAATCCTTGTATGAGGAAGAATGTTCCACTCCTCTTCAGGAGCAGGGGTTATGCCGTGTTCTTTAAGAACATCACAGAAAAACTCAACTGTTTTAAGGAATTGAGGAAAGTCCTTTTTATCATAGCTATTCCATGCATTTTCTGCAACTGCAAGCCAACGAGGAAAACACATTTTCTGCATTTTATCAATATCCTTAACAAACTCTGTCCAAATAGGACTTTCTATTCCTACAATGGAGTTTTTGCCCAACTCTGTTAATCCTCTTATTTTTTTAGGATTATACATATAAATATCTCTTAACGAGTGCATACCATGAGGGTAATCAACATAGTATGGCGAAAAGCTTTCAATTATTGTTGGTGCACCGCTGTTTACCCATTTAAGAGAAGTATCAGTTTTATCCATCCACCAGGCAACTGTAATGTTATCGTTTTCAACATTTCCTCCGCGAATTGCTTCATTCCAACAAATAGCTTTTTTGCCTTTTTTCTTGAGATAAGAAGCAATTTCCTGAGAGAATGCACCCTGAAGCTCTTCCATTGTTTTTAGTCCAAGAGCTTCTCTCTTTGCCTGACATTTGGGACATTTATTCCAATGAGCTTTCGGTACCTCATCCCCACCAATATGAAAATACTTGCAAGGGAAGATTTCACACAATTCATCAATAACTGCGCAAATCATTTTGTATGTTTCTTCGTTGCCAACGCATAAAACGTCAGGAAAAATTCCTGCGGTTGTCTGTGGTTTTATTTCTTCGCCTGTACAGGAAAGCTCAGGCATTGCAGACACTATAGCGCTTGTATGACCCGGAACATCAAATTCGGGTATAACCTCAATATGACGCTCAGCACAGAATTTAACTATTTCGCAAAGTTCTGCTTTAGTATAAAAACCGCCATACATCTCTTCGTCGTCATGGGTTTTACCAAAATGAGAGCCATAACGCACAGAGCCAACAGACGTAAGCTGAGGGTAAGAATCAATCTGAACCCTGAAGCCCTGGTCATCTGTTAAATGAAAATGAAATTTATTGAATTTAAAAAGGGCGGCGCCTTCAACAATTTTTTTAATTTCTTCTACTGTAAAGAAATGACGGCAGGAGTCTATCATAAAGCCGCGATAGCTGTAATCAGGCTCATCGTAGATATATAAAAACGGCAGACAGCCCCTGTAGTTTTTCATAAGCTGGGAAAGTGTTACGCGGGCATAATATTCACCTGCAGAGTCTGCAGCCTCAATATGTACACCGGTTGAATCAATTTCAATGCGGTAACTTTCCTTCTGAGCAAGAAGGGGAGTAATTTTTGAGGTAATTTCAGGCTCTTCACCTGCATTAAAAAAATAATAACCCTTATGAAGTTCAAGTTTTTTGGGTTGAGGACATAAAAACATAACACTACACCACCTTATCACAGTTATACACTTTAATTATACAATATATATGCGTTCAATTGCAAGAAAAATATATTAATTGAAACCCAGCTGAAAATGTGATATATTTATTGTATCAGGTGGTGGATTTATGAAAAAATGTTTATTAAAAATTGTTATCGTTGGTGCTTGTTTGCTTGTTTTGGCAGGATGCGGGTTACAAGATAATTCTGTTGACGACACACAATTCTCTACAACAGACAATACTCAATATTATCAAGATAGCGACAACACGCTGTCTACACAAATGCAGATAATTACATCTTCTGAACAAACACAGGAAAGTGAAGTTACTTTTACTGAAACTATATCAGATTCTGTTGAACTCATCACACCTGCTACAGTACCTACGCCAAGTTTTGTGCCCGAAACAGAGAGCACAACTCTTCTACAAACCACAAAAACATATGAAAAAACAGGAGAAATGGCTTTTTCCGATGATAAAAATAACCGCTATATTGATGCTGTTTCTCAAAAATATGGCGTAAATTCAGAAACCCTTGTTGCTCTTTATACTGTACCTGAAAACGATAGCAACCTTGTGCTTGAATTTGACGGCTCAAAAAATTCCGATGGTACACATATAAGAAATAAAGACTCTTTAATTGCAATTTACTCAATAGATAAATCCCTTAACTCAAAAAGAGCTAGCGAAGACAGAAAGCTGAATGAATATTCTTACGGGGAAATGAAGGTTATGTTTTTCTCTACAACCACCTACATTATGCCTGAATTCGAAGAATTTAAATAAAAAAGGAAACTTGTTTCTTCAACTTTTGTTGACTATTTAAAACATATTTTGTATTATAAAATCATATAATATCTAAGGAGGTTTTTTTATGGAAATTATTTTAATCGTTGTTGGTCTTTTGTTGGCTTTAGTGGTTGCAAACGTTCGTATTGTGCCACAGGCTCATGAGTACGTAATTGAATTTTTAGGTAAATACAAAAAGACCTGGGGCGCTGGTCTTCACGTAAAAATCCCTCTTCTTGAGAGAATTGCCAAGAAAATCACTCTCAAAGAGCAGGTTATTGACTCACCACCACAGCCTGTTATTACAAAAGATAACGTTACAATGCAGATTGACACCGTTGTTTTCTTCAAGATTTTTGATGCAAACCTTTACACCTACGGTGTAGTTAATCCAATCAATGCGCTTGAAAATTTAACTGCAACTACTCTTCGTAATATTGTTGGTGAACTGGAGCTTGACAGCACCCTTACATCAAGAGATACAATCAACAGCAATATGACTGCTATACTTGATGACGCCACAGATCAGTGGGGTATGAAGGTTACAAGAGTTGAGCTTAAAAATATTATTCCGCCTCAGGAAATTCAGCAGGCAATGGAAAAGCAGATGAAAGCAGAACGCGACCGTCGCGAAACTCTTCTTCAGGCAGAAGGCCACAAAGCCGCTGCTATTACTCGCGCGGAAGGTGATAAGCAGGCTATGATTCTTGCTGCCGAAGGTGAAAGAGATGCTCAGATCGCCCGCGCAGAAGGTGAAGCAAAAGCACTTCTTCTTGCTAAAGAGGCAGAAGCAGATGGTATCCGCGCAATTGTTGAGGCTAATCCTACTGCCGCTGTTATTGAGCTTAAAAGATACGAAGCTCTTGTTAATATGTCTAATGGTCAGGCTGCAAAAATTATTGTGCCTACAGATGCAGTTGAGGTTGTTAAAAAAGATGTTCTCTTCAGCGAAGCAACAGGTTTGGGAGATACTACAGAGGCAGCGAAGCCAACACCCAAAAAGAAAAAAGTAGACCCTTGCTGTGATTGATAATACTAATAAAAAGCGCTATCCTGAAAAAGGATAGCGCTTTTTTTATATCATATCTGATGAAGAAAAGTCTGTTATAGGAAAAGTTACTTTTTCGCCAGTTTTCTGACTTTTATATATTGAAAGAACTAATTCAACTGCACGCTTGCCTGCGTACAAATCAACATACGGGGTTCTTCTTTCAAGAACTGCGTTTTTAAAATCAAGGTAAAGACTTGTGTGGCCGTTGCCGTACACATTTGGTGCTTTTTCCTCAATATATTTGCGGTCCTCATCGGCTGATTCTTCATTCTTGAATTGCCATACATCTACTGTAGATGCACTCATTCCGCCAAGGCGAACCATTCCATTTTCACCGAAAACGCATAATGTTTCTTCAAGGTTATCAAGAGTGTTTACAGTACCTTCAATTGTTGCAACGGCGCCGTTTTTAAAATTGACTACTGCAACGCCAACATCCTCGGCTTCAATGTATGGGTGAAAATGATTTCTTGAAGAGCCGTAAACGGACTCAATTTCATCACCGAACATCCACCTTAAAAGGTCTATGCCGTGGATGCACTGATTCATAAGTGCACCGCCATCAAGCGCCCATTTTCCGCGCCAGGAGTCTTGCTTATAGTAGCTTTCGTCTCTGAACCAACGAATATGTATGCTACCGTGAGAAAGCTTGCCGAAACGATTTCTTTCAAGGGCTGTTCTCAGCTCCTGAACTGCAATATTAAAGCGGTTCTGATGGCAAACACCTGCTATAACACCGCTTTTTTCAGCCGCAGCAATAACTGCATCAGCTTCGGCAATACTCATTGCCATCGGCTTTTCAACAAGAAAATTAACACCCTGCTCTGCACAGTAAAGAGCAATTTCTCCGTGAGCACCGCTTATGGTTGCTATGCTGACAAAATCGAGCTCTTCTTTTTTTAGCATCTCTTTATAATCTGCGTATATTCTTGCATTTTCAACATTGTTTACCTTTGAAAAAGCTACTGCCTTTTCATAATCAATATCGCAAAGAGCCACAATTTCAATATTATTCTGTTTAGCGGCTTTAACGTGGCTTGGTGCCACTCTTCCGCAACCAATAATTGCGCATTTCATTTAACCACATCCGTGAAAAAGTGAATTGTTGTCAGTTAAAATCAGAATTTTCTCCAAACCATTTTATCAACAATACCTGTGTAGCTCTGAATAATCTTTACCACTTTTGTTGAAACATTTTCCTCAATGTAATCAGGAACGGGAATTCCGTGAAAGCCGTCTTCAGTCATAGAAACTGCAGTTTCAACAGACTGTACAAGAGACTTTTCATCAATACCTGCAAGCACAAAGCAAGCCTTATCGAGCGCTTCCGGACGCTCTGTTGATGTTCTTATGCAAACTGCAGGGAATGGCTTGCCTATTGATGTAAAGAAGCTTGATTCTTCAGGAAGAGTACCGCTATCAGAAATAACTGCAAAAGCGTTCATCTGAAGCTTGTTGTAATCATGGAAGCCTAAAGGCTCATGGCGGATTACACGTGAGTCAAGCTTGAAGCCACTTTCCTCAAGACGCTTTCTTGAACGCGGATGGCAGGAATAAAGAATAGGCATATCATACTTTTCGGCAATTGTGTTTATTGCATTGAAAAGAGAAAGGAAATTCTTTTCAGTATCAATATTTTCTTCTCTATGAGCAGAAAGGAGAATATATTTTTTCTCCTGAAGATTTAATTTTGCGAGAATATCTGATTTTTCGATATCCTCCAGATTATTGTGAAGCACCTCTGCCATTGGTGAGCCTGTAACGTATGTACGCTCCTTTGGAAGACCGCAGTCTGCAAGGTAACGTCGTGCATGCTCGCTGTAGGCAAGGTTAACATCAGAAATAATATCAACTATTCTTCTGTTTGTTTCTTCAGGAAGGCACTCGTCTTTACAGCGGTTACCTGCTTCCATATGGAAAATAGGGATATGAAGCCTCTTTGCAGGAATTGCTGAAAGGCAGGAGTTTGTATCACCTAAAATAAGAAGCGCATCAGGCTTTATCTGTGCCATAAGCTTATATGAGCAGTTAATAATGTTGCCAACAGTTGCTCCTAAGTCATCGCCAACAGCATCCATATAAACCTCAGGGTCCTGAAGCTTTAAATCCTTGAAGAAAACGCCATTAAGATTATAATCATAGTTCTGACCTGTATGAGCAAGAACACAATCAAAATATTTACGGCATTTATCTATAACTGCAGCAAGGCGGATTATCTCCGGGCGTGTTCCCACAATTATAAGAAGCTTCAATTTACCGTTATTTTTAAAAGAAACGTCTGAATAATCAATTTTAATATCCATTATTCTACCACCTCAAAAAAAGTATCAGGCTTATTAGGATCAAATTGTTCATTAGCCCACATAACAGTAACTAAATCCTCTGTATCGGAAAGATTTATAATGTTATGTGTGTAACCGGGAAGCATATGAACTGCTTCAATTTTATCGCCACTAACCTTAAAATTCAAAACCTCGTCAGAACCGATTTTTCTTTGCTGAATAAGTCCTTTACCGGAAACAACAATGAAAAATTCCCACTTTGTATTGTGCCAGTGCTGACCTTTAGTAATACCAGGTTTTGAAATATTTACGCTTATTTGCCCGCATTTTTCAGTTTTAAGAAGCTCTGTAAAGCTGCCTCTTGGGTCAACATTCATTTTCAAAGTAAAAGAGGCTTTTTCTTTTGGAAGATAAGAAAGATATGTTGAATAAAGCTTCTTTGCAAATGAATTGTAAGGGATTTCAGGAACAATTAATGTTGATGGTTGATTTTTGAAGCTCTCCAGCAAATCAACAATTTCGCCTAAGGTTACGTTATGTGTAACAGGGCAGTAGCAGAATTTGCCGTCTTGCTTTTCTACAATGCTTAGACCATCATATTCGCATCTGTGAGCGTCGCCTCTCAAAATATTGAACATTTCGTCAACCAAATCGTCGATATAAAGAAGGGTTAATTCAATTGCTCTGTCGTTAACCTGAATCGGTAAATCGTTTGCAATATTATTGCAAAAGGTTGCAACAGCACTGTTGTAATTAGGTCTGCACCACTTACCAAAAAGGTTAGGGAAACGGAAGACGTATACAGGTGCGCCTGTTTCCTTTGAATAGCTGAAGAATAAATCTTCACCTGCTTTTTTACTCTTACCGTAATCTCCCTCGGCATATCTGCCAACAAGAGTTGCCTGCAAAGAGCTTGAAAGCATTATAGGGCATTTATTATTATATTTTTTTAATGCTTCAAGGAGAGTGGATGCAAAACCGAAGTTACCTTCCATAAACTCTTCTGTATTCTGTGGTCTGTTTACACCTGCAAGATTAAATACAAAATCCGCTTCCTTGCAGTAGCCATCGAGAAGGGCAGGGTCTGTATCAATATCATATTCCAAAACAGTAATGTCTGAATCAATACCTCTTGTTTTATCCTTGCCGTCTCTAACATTGTAAAGCGCAGCGCAAAGATTTTTACCTACAAACCCCTTTGCTCCTGTAACAAGAATTTTCATATTATTTGTTCTCCCAAGCTGCAATTTCATCTCTTATATACTGAAGAGAAAGGAGTTTTTCTTTTACCTGCTCCACATTAAGAAGGTCTGTATTATTTGAATTGAACTCAGTAAGAGGATTTCTCTCCTTGTCGCCGTCTTTAAAGTATTTATCGTAGTTGAGACCTCTGTTATCGCAAGGTACGCGATAGAATTCACCCATGTCAAATGCATTTGCACACTCTTCATTTGTAAGAAGGGTTTCATACATTTTTTCGCCATGACGAATACCGATAACCTTGATTTCTGTTTCAGGATTGAAAAGCTCTGTTACTGCTTTAGCAAGAGTTTCAATTGTACAAGCAGGAGCTTTCTGAACAAGAATATCACCTGACACACCATTTTCAAATGCGAAAAGAACAAGGTCAACAGCCTCATCGAGAGACATTATAAAACGAGTCATAGAAGGCTCTGTTATTGTAATAGGCTTGCCCTGCTTAATCTGGTCAATCCAGAGAGGGATAACTGAACCTCTTGAACACATAACGTTACCGTAACGTGTGCAACAGATTTTTGTTTTTTCCGGGCTTATTGTTCTGCTTTTAGCAACAATAACCTTTTCCATCATAGCCTTAGATGTACCCATTGCATTAACAGGGTATGCTGCCTTATCGGTTGAAAGGCAAACAATATTTTTAACACCTGCTTCAATAGCTGCGGTGAGAACATTTTCGGTACCGATAACATTTGTTTTTACTGCTTCGATAGGGAAGAATTCACAAGAGGGTACCTGCTTAAGCGCTGCAGCGTGGAAAATATAGTCTACACCATGCATAGCGTTTTTAACGCTTGCAAGGTCTCTTACATCTCCGATATAAAACTTAATTTTTTCCGCAACCTCAGGCATTTTTGCCTGAAATTCATGGCGCATATCATCCTGCTTCTTTTCATCACGGGAAAGAATGCGGATCTCGCCAATATCTGTTTGCAAAAAACGATTAAGCACAGCGTTACCAAATGAACCTGTACCACCTGTAATCATAAGTGTTTTTCCTGAAAAAGATGACATATTTATTCCTCATTTCTTTATAATTGAAACTATTTTTCTTTTTATTTTTTCAAAAAAATTCATCTGCAAAAGTTTCTTTGCACTTATAAAGCCATACCGTTCAACTGTTTTCATGAATTTTTCACGGTTTTTATTTTGTGGTGAAGAGTTAATCATAGATGAATTAAAGCTGATTGCTTTTTCAAAATCTACTTGTTTAGACACAGTTTTTTGTGAAAGGGTAGTAAAAAACTCTTTACCTTTTTGGGAATTTATGCTCACAAAAGAGGTGCCGTTACGATGGTCAAGTTCCTGGCAGACATTTTCTATTCCCCAAAAATCGGCAAGGGTGATATCACTTTGCCTGTGCTTGTCCTTAAATGCACACTGGTGGCAGGAGGGTCTTAGACATAGATTCATAAGAAACGACTTAAAATACGAATCATCTCTATGAGACCAGCTGTATTGAGTACCGTTTTCAAAACTGAAATTTAGAGAGTAATTTTTCCAGCCGGTTTTTTTATCTCTAAAACGTACTGATGAAAGCTTTGAGTCCGCTTCTTGTTCAAGTGTAGACACATAGCTTTTCCATACCATCGGAGATGGAATGCCATGACAGATAATATCTTGAGTAATCAACGTATCATAATCTTTGCCTAAGAAAGCGTACAAACCACCGATTTGACAAGGTGTACCTGTGAAAAGCACATGTCGGCCTTCTTCAAGAAATGCTTTAGCCTGAATATAGCTTTCGCCAATTTGGCTTTGCACATATTTAGAGCCTTGGAGTAAAGGAAGCTCTTTTTCTGATTGAATAAATGTGTGCTTCACAGAAAAATCCTGGCAGAACGCTGCGCCAAAAACAACACCACCCTTAGAAAGCACGCTTTTAGCAAAGAGGGAAAACATACCGCCCGATGAGCTTTTAAGAAGAATCTCCTCGTCCTTTGCCCTTGCAGCATATGACTGAATCTCTTTGTTTTGGCTCTCTGTTTTATTGATAACAGGGCACCTTTTAGTACACAAGCCACAATTAATGCAGAGCTCTTTATTAACTTTTGGGTAAAGAAACCCCTCGTTGTCTGGGACCATTGTTATACAGTCCTTCGGGCATAGAGAAGCACAAGCACCGCAGCCACTACATTGAGCCCTATCCGTAATTACAAGCATTATTTTCCACCCTTCTTTTTCAACATATTTATACCGTCTCCAATCAGGGTTTTTAATGATCTTATATAACAAACTACTATTACGATAAATAATGTTATCTGCAATAAAATTGTTTCAACACCAAAAGTAAGTAGTATGGATTGAAGTAACAAAATAAAAGTCGGTATAATAAATTGAATGGGTGAATATTCTATTTTTACAAACTTTCTTGTATCGATAGCTCGAACAAGCCATGTAACAAAAAACGCTAAGAAGGTTGATATGGCTGTACCTCTTATTCCTACATAAGGAATAAGCAAAAAATTGAATGAAACGTTAACAACAGCGCCTATAACTGTAGTTAAAAAAACGCCCTTTGTCTTTTTCATAGCAACATAGTTTGTTCCTAAAAAACTAGCATAACAGGAAAAAATAGTAGCACATAATAAAAACGGCACGCTTGTCCATCCACTATAATAGGATTCTTCTGTAAGAATTTTATACAAGGGTTGAAGAATAATCAAAACGCCCGACGAAGCAATAGTTATTAGAGATGAAAGTATCTGAAATATATTTGTATAGAATTTTGCTCTGTCATCAGAATTTGCGTCTTCAACTGCCGAAATCTGCCAAGCCTGAAAAAAGATGCTGCTTATTGTTGTTATAAGGGTAGGTATTTTATTCGCAACCGCATACAGCCCATTATGCGTTGCCGACAATAGGAAGGTAATCATATATCTGTTTGAGGACTGCATAATCCACCAAAAAACAGAATTAGGTACAAGTGGGATGGCATATATAAGCATGGCTTTTAAATACTTTTTATCGATACCTTTTATAATATACCTGTAAAGATTTCCTCGGAAGAAAACATAACCCGCCACCACAAAATTCGATAAAACCGATGCAACAAGGTATCCTTTTATACCCAATGATAAACCGGCAAGTAGGATTATGTTAAGTGCAATTTGAAAAATTGTATGCAAAATACCGGAAAGAGCAAACAATTTACTGTTACCTATACCTCTTGCAAAGTGGGATGTGATCATATACACCGAATTAGAAACCGAAAGTAAATATATCCACATTATATTATCACTAAAAGCTTCCACTTTTACTAATAATGGTGCTGTGAAAACAAACAAAGCATTTCCTAAAACTGCCGTAAATAATCCGTTGGTAAGAATCTTACCTCTATTGGTTTCATCATCAATAGAAAATCTTAAGACAGCTTCGGTTATACAAAGCGTTATAATTGGAACAGCCAAACTAGCAGTTGTATGAAGCAGGTCTATTATACCGTATTCTTCCACGGAAAGAAGTTCGGTATAAAATCTTACAAAAAGGAAAGATAAAACCTTACTTCCGAAATTGGCAATAAAAAAAATCCCTGTGTTTTTTGCCAATTTGTTATATTTATTCATTATTTGAGGTTCCTTTCCAAAAAACTTTTTAAAGAGGTGGAATACTCCAACAATTGAATATCCACAGAGTCAAAATCAATTTCTTTTTTTATGGTTTGTATATCATCTGTAGAAGTTATCATTCTCTCTGTAAGATTAAGTTTATTAAATAGCGTCGTAAATCTGTCGTTCATTCCGCTTCTTTTTCCGTTTTCTAAAATTACACAAAATGGTGTATGTAGTTTGAGACACATCATAACACAATGAAAGGAATTTGTAACGACAAACCGACTATCCCTTATAGCTGCAAGCCAGTCTTCCATAGATAAATAGTCTATATCGACAGGCTTTTCATCTGAAAGAACACTGCATATACTTGATATAAGCTCTTTTGTTTTGTCTTCTTGCTCTCTTAAGATGAATGTTGAAACTCTGTTTTTTGCATAAGAGTCTTCAACCCCACAAAGCTCCATTAGATCTTCACGCGTTATTAATGAGGTAGGGTCTGCAGTTACAGTTGCATCATTTATTCCCATTGAAGAGAGAATCTCTATCCCGGTGTTTTCGCGTACACTTATTCCTTCAAATTTCTCAAGTAACGGTTTTGCAATATTTTGACATTCTTCGGGTAGAAAATGGCACCCAAAACTCGCACTCACTGATAACCTTTTTGTGTTTCCGTCAACAAAATCAAGATAATATGTTGGCGCTTTTCCTCGTTCACCCCACATTAAAAAAGAAGGATTCCAAATCTGATCGCTACCGGTCAGGACATAATCCAAATCAAGAGGTTCCTCTTTTAACTGTTGATTTAAATAATATCTTTTTGTTAATGGTAGTTTTTTTCTGAATGATTTGATTTTTTTCTCTCGCCTTAATTCCTTCAGCTTTTGAGCAATAATTTGTGGTTTTCGGACTTTTACAGAATTAAACAACGATATTTCCTGGTTCTTTGGACAGTAGTCAATAACTTTGACATCTGCGCCAACCTCTTTTTTCAAATAATTAACCAAGGAATATGTTTGCAATACAGCGCCATAGTTTGATGCCCAATGGAATGTAATTACTCCTATTTTCATACTGTACTCCCCATTATTAAAAACCATAATTCAGTTTACACAACTCATATGTTATATAGATTTGCGTATACATTGAAGTAGCCCTCTATCATTTTTTTGCCAGAATATTTCTCTTTGAAAAAAACAGACATTCTTTCACATGTGAAGGAATCGGCCTTTATATTTTGAATATACTCATAAACCTGCTCTATATTGTGAGGTTGTGCAACATACCCATTTTTGCCATTCTCAACCATTTCTCTACATGCGGTTGCATTGTATACTATGGCAGGAACACCACAACATAGCGCTTCTGCTATTGTAAGTCCAAAAGTTTCTTCTGTTGACATGCTCACATAAACATCTGCTGCATTATATATCTCAACGAGTTTCTCTATATTCTCTGTTCTGTCTATGGTAATAATATTATCTGGCAAGGGTTTTTTGTTGGTGATTTTTCCCACAACCAAAATCACCTCATCATCAGCAAGACGCAATGAAAGATCTTCAATATCTTTCATTCCTTTATGTTCATCCCATACAGATGCAACACTCAAGATAACAAACTTTCCTTTTATTTTGTCTGTAACTTCCGTTTGTTCAGTGCTATTAGTAACACGAAAAACATCGTTAACACCATTGCTAACAACGCTTATTGGGAACCTCCCTAAAAACGTTGCTTGTGCTTGCTCCTTAAGCCATTGAGAAACCGTAACAATATGAAGATTCTTTATTCCTTTAAATAAATTCTTCTTATCATTAAGCATCTTTGTTGTAAAATCAAAGAATTTGCTTTTCGGGTACATGGACAACTGAGGGCAATTTCCGCAATTATGCAAATATTTATCGCATCTGGCTTCATAATAGTGATAGCATTTTCCCGTAAATAACCAGCAATCATGTAAGGTTATTACCGTCTTAATGTTTTCTTTTTTTATATAATCAAACAATATTTTCAGATTTATGTATCCACCATGAAGATTATGCAAATGTATAATATCCGGCTTGAATTTTTTTAGTTTTTTAACTAATTTTATTGTTGATATAACGGAGGCATAACCATGCAAACCTATAAACTCCGAAATAACTTTGTGAACCAATCCACTCACTTTGTTGCTAATCTTAACGCTTTTGTGATTGACATCTGGCCCAAAACCATATGCAAACAAGCTTTCGTGGCCTTGTTCACTTAATTCTGCATGGATTTTTTTAGCAATACCGCCGGTACTTCCGTAAGAGCACGTGTTTATTTGTGCTATTCTCATTTTTTCTTTATTCATAGTTTTATTCTTCTGAAAGAGCGTTTTTCAAATAATCCTTCGATTTTTCTACTAAACAACTATAATCCTTGATGGATGAATAATCTATTTCCTTATCAAAGTTTTCATCAAATTTTGTGTCATTTTTAACTATTCTATAGCTAAGACCGCGTTTTTCCAGTAAATCCTCAATGCGCTCGTTTGTGTGCGTATCAGGAAGAATAGTATAAAACTGCTTTTGAAACATTATTGAAAATGCGGTTGCATGAAATGAGGACGATAACACAATTTTTGCATTTTTTATATAACTAAGAATCTCATCAGGACCTAAGTCTTTTTTGAATTCGTCGCAAGTGCATTTTTTAGAAAAACCTGAACAAAGGATAACTCTCAGATTATATTTATTTTTTAAGTAAGTAATAGTATCTTCTAAAAGCTTTGATGGAGTAACAAGATACACTACCATATAATCCGGCTGATTAACCGGAACAAGAAATTTTTCATACTCTTCAACAGGAAGAAGATACACAGGGTCAACAACATTCGTTGCCGCAAGTCCTTGACTTTTCAGAAGAGGAACAGAACTTGCCTCTCTAACTGCAATGCTTGAAAAATCTCTGATATCGTTCGCCAATTTTTTAAGCTCATCTGGTGGAAAATCCTTTTGACCCATACTTGTTGCGTAAGATATTTTTTTACCGTTGAAGCAAGTTAACCTATATGCCGGGTCATTACCACTATCATGAAAAACATTCCACAATTGGTCCCCACCGGCAATATACACATCGGCATCAAAATTCTCAGTACTAAGCTCATTTATCGTCTTGAATTTTTTTGATGTGAGTGAAAGATTCTTGGCAACAAAGTCACGGAATTTTCGGGTTCTGATAATATAGCTCTTATAATTAAGCACTCTCCCAAGAAGAGTCTTTATGCTTCCCTTGTTATAGTAAGCGGGATTATAATCAATAATCTCTGTATCTTCATATCCGCTTTCTTTCAAATATTTACATAAACCATAGCTTTGAAATACCGAGCCGAAATTAGGTATACCATGTATTGTAATTATCCTTATTCTCATAATTAACCCAACATTTTTTTCATTATTTTTTTTACGCCCCTCGGCATATGTTTTTTTACAAAAGGCACAAGATATCTGTATTTGCAATATTCATCTGCTACTTTTTCTAAGCCCAGCTCTTTTACCTTAGTGTAGAAATCTTGTCTTTTTGGCGGCACCTTACCACCTTTAACAAGACGTTCGTTGCCTTTCTGAGCAATAGGAAGCGTTGACTCGTAAAGCAAAAGTGATTCATTTATGGCCTCAAAAAACGCTTTTCCTTTTTCAGTGTTAATCAAAAGTGCAGAAACTCCGTTTTGCACAATACTTTCGGGAACAAAGTCGGATGCGTTCCAAAAATCACCTATTGTAACATCACCGGTTCTTTTGGGTGATGCAAATTTGCAATCATAACAACTGTAACGACTCACACAGTTTTCCATATAATAGAGGTTATAATAGCTATGCTTAAATGGTGAGAAATCGAGCAAATTGCCGTTATCAAGCTTTATTGTTCCTTGTGAACGCCAACCGTTAATCGCTTTGTTTCTAAAGCGAAGCTCTGTTACCTTGCTCTGCTTACTGTTTTCCAATTCTTCAATATATTTTTCAAGCAAGGCAGGAGAGGGAACACCATGGCAGATTAAATCTATTGTAAATAACTCTGCGTATTCCTTTCTCAAATATCTCTTAAGACCGTCTACCTGACAAGGAGTACCACTGAAAAGAACCTTCTGCCCTTTTTCAAGACGAGCCTTTATGTCTTCAAATACGCCGTTGAGGTTACTCTGAACATATTTGGAGCCCTGCATTTTCTGAACATCCTGGCCTTTTTCGGTTACAATATGTGTTGCCCTTAAGTTGTTATCCCAAACACAACCCGATACCGCTCCGTGTTCTTCTAAAATCTTTTCTGCAAATAGAATAAACATACTACCAGAGGAACCTGACATAAGCTTTTGGTTATTTTTATTTTGCCCAGCAAAAACTGCCTGTGGCTCATTGCAAACTAAAGCGTTATCATGGGGGCATACAGATTTACATATACCGCATTCAACACACAGTTCTTTATTAATAACCGGATACAAAAAACCTTCTCTGTCTGCCACAAGTGTGATTGCTTTTTTCGGACACGCTTTTTCGCAAGCAGAGCATCCATAGCAATCTTCTTTTTTCCCTTTAATAAGATACTCGGTCAAAAAATCAATCTCCTAATACTTCATTAACAAGTGCTTGAGGTGTATTTAAATAAAACAGCTTTTCTACTTCTTCAAACGAAACATGTTTGTGTTCGGTTTCCTTTAAGAAGGTTTTAAGTTTCTTACCGTTTTCTGCAGAACCCTCTTTATTGTTTAAAAGCAATGCCAAAGGATACTTTGAAAGATAAGCCCTTGATGGTTCATTTTCTATATCATAAGTGCTGATAATCGGTTTACCATAGGACATATATTCAAAAATTTTGCTTGGCACCATTGTCGAAACAAGATTACCAATATTAACGAGTACATCCGCCTCTTCTATTTTCTCTAATAATTTATCGTGGTTAAGGTAACCTGTAAAAACAAGCTTTTCGCCCAATTTTTCTTGAAGAGCAGAAAACTTTTCCTTGCACAAAATATTTCCAGCAAACTCAACGACAATGTTTTCGTCTTCTAATTCCATAAGTGTATCTATAAACACTTGTGGATTTCTAACCTTTGAATCGAGAGTGCCAACGAACAAAAGCTTTTTTTGATCGCTCAGCTCCTTCTCTTTTATTCTTACTTCTTTAAGCATAGGAATATCAAGAACACAAAATTTATGTGAAAACTCTCGATTATAACTTTCCTGATGATTCTGAGCAGATTTCATTATTATAATTTTGTCCGCAAGCTTAAATGTTTTTCTTTCTATTTTTAATCCACGATTAATTATCTTGGCTTTAGAAAAAGCCTTTGGACCATAGCCACCTGAAAGAGAGTCAAGAAAATATGGCACAAATTGAATTTCCGGATATTTCTTTTTTAATCTATAACCAGCCATAAGAGAACTTACCGGCGTATAAACACTTATAACAATATCAAACGGATTTCTTTTGTGTAACTCTTCCGCTTTTTCCAAAAATCTTGATGTATAAATCGGAGAACACAATGGCCAAACCGGAGCAGTAACAATTAATTTTATTTTGTTACAAACAAGAGCTATTTTCTTAATAATCTTAGCAAATAATTTATTTTTTGCTCTCTGACACCATTGGTCCACTTTATCAAAAAGCTTTGCTTCTATTCTGTAAATTGTTGCTCCATCAATTGTATCTATACTCTTTTCCTTGTGGTAACTGTTAACAACACATGTTACATCGTAACCATTATCTATACAGGCATCTACAATATTTTTTGTGCACAAACCATTGGCAGAATAATATGGGTGATACATTCCCAAAATAAACAATATTCTTTTGCGTTCTCCTGGTTGTTCTTCGAATTTTCTTATGAATTTTCCTGCACGCCGTTGTTCTTTATAATGACGTGTTTTTTTGCTTTTGATTAGCGCTCGTTTTCTTCGTAAATATGATTTTCTAAAAAACAAATATGCTTTATCATTCTCGCCAGCATCATCTCTTTTCACGCAGAGGATAAGAGAAAAATACCAGAAAAGCATATAGTTATAGAATAGCGAAGTTGCTAAGAACGCAGCCAAAAATACGATACATAATATTTTTGAACGCTTACTTGGTGCGTAATAGTAGCAAAACCCGAACAGTGCAAATACCAATATAAGACCAATTATCCCTGTACCGTACCACACATATGGCAAGCCGGCAAAGAATTCGCCAACAGGCACTTTACCGTAACCAATACCAATAAATTGTTGTATTCCCTCTAGTTCTGCTATAAAGGAATATGTTCCCATTCTAGCTTCTCTGGCTTCCTCGTTGAAAAGAAGACGTTGAACAATATCGCCTATAAACTCTACTTTAAGAGCTACAACAACAAAACATAAAACGCCAACCAAGCCCGCTCCGACAAGAATCTTTTTGTTTTCAATTGAAACAAGAAGGAAAAAGCCAATAACAAGTGCCAAATACAATAAGCCTTGTGCAGACGTACTTCCAATAATAGCCGCCCCTAATATTGAGGATATTGCTATTTTCTTTTTCATGCCATACTCACTACTGAATAGTGTCATACAAACAGAAACAATCATATATTGACAAAATTGAGCCGGCTCAAGAAAAACAGAGAATGGTCTGAAGAAAAAATGAAAAAATCTATCGTAATCAACTTGAGCATATTCCTGAATATATAACAAGCTTCTTATCTGCGGAAGAAAAACCTTATCAAATCCATAAAATAAAATGTATTGTAAGAACAAAAGGATTGAAAAAACAATTGAACAGCCTATAAGAGCCTTAGAAAAATATCTAGTATTAAAAAATTGCCGTGAAGTAATAAATGCTCCGGCTAAATAAAATACAAATTTCGCTAATCGCGCACCACAGATAAAAAGTTCTGAAGACGCAATTGATTTAAGTAAAAAAGCGTTAATGAAAAAGGTTATAACGGTATATACGATTAAAATTCCGCAGATTTTTGTTCGCTTATCTATTTTAGGCTTTTTCAAGATACTAAGAGCGAAAAAAAACATTAAAAAAATGTCGCCTATTGTAAACTTGAAAAAGGCTTTATATAAACACATAACAGGGAAAAACGCCATACATATTGAATAAACTTTCGATATGTTTTCATTATCGAATATATATTTATTCTTTATGCTGTTTAAATTTTTCATCTGCACAGCTACTTTACTCAAAATAACACCCCTTAGATCTCTTCATATCTTCTATAATAACTGCCATTATGGTGACGACGATGCCTATTTTCTTTATGAGAAATGATAAAGCAAACAAACCAAAACAACATATAGTTATAAAAAAGACTTGTTACAAAAAACGACATAAAGAATATAAGGCAAATGACCCTTGCTGTTTTGCTTTGAGCTTTCTTAAAGAAAGTTAAGAACATAGTTAAAACCAGCAAAACACCTATAAAACCACACCCATACCAAACATATGCAACACCTGCCATATATTCGCCATGAGGAACTACACCGTATCCATAACCAATAATTTTGAAAGGTATATCCATTTCAGCAATATATTCATATGTTCCTATACGAGCTGACAGAGCATCTTCACTAAATAAGAGTCTATTCACTGCAAAGCGGAACGGTTCTGAAAATAATTGAAGAATCACAATTGCTACCACAAAAACAAACAAGAGGACAATTGTATACGTTTTTTTCGATGAACCCCAAAAAATGTATAACAGGAATAGTATACCTAAATATGCTATACCCTGTGCAGAGGTGCTCATAACAATGCTCAACGAAAAAATTATTATAAGAAGAATCTTTGAAAGTGCTTTTCTTCTTGAAGAAAATAACACAAGACCAGTAGGAACAATCATATACTGAGCAAACATAGCGGGCTCAAGGAAAAAAGAACATGGTCTGAAGGTTTTGCTGTAAAACTCTTCATAATCTCCAAGAGCATACTCTTCGATATATATTTCCAAACCAGGGATGTGACCCAGGTAAACCTTACCCAACAGGTAAAATGCTACATACTGAAAAAACATAAAGGCTGCCGCTGCACAGCCTATTATGACAACAGCTTTTTCAAATGATTTGGAATCAAAAAATTTCTTTCCGCAAAAAAATGCCGCCATAAGATAAAACACCAATTTGGCAAGACGGAAAAAATATGTTGTTGCTGCCCAGGACGGCATTGTTTTAAATACAAAAAGGTTAACAAAAAAAACTATAATTGTGGTAATAAGGAAAAACGCAACCGGAACAATACTCGTATCCTGACGAGGAACCGGAGGAAGAATAGCAAAAATAGTAAACATAATTAAACCAACATCACCGATGGTAAACCTGAAAAAACCTGTATACAAACACAATATTGGATACAACGCTAAAAATATAGAAAAAATTATTTTTATTGTAGCAATACCGTCGTTTTCTCTATACCTTATTGATTGCATCATCCTCACCTCCTGTCAAAAAAACATATTCATATAACTTTAATAAGCTCGCAACCTTTGTTATATTCATTTAAAACCCTTTCAAGTTCTTGCTGGCAATCCAAATTAAACTTGTCTTTATCTATGCTTTGGTAATATTCATAAACATCCTGAGTGAATGTGTTGCTATATACATCGCAGCTCATCCCTATACCATTCTTTTCACACAATTCGCCCATAAATGAGCCTTGTGTACACAACTGCGGTATTTTAAAAATTATTCCGTCATAATATTTATTACCCATAGCAAGAAGAGTATTGTCGTCATAATAAATATTGTGAATCAAATCTGTGGTTTTGATAAATTCATATCTGTCTTCAGGTTTATATTCGCCATGGAAGAAAACATTTGATATATTATTTTCCTTAACATAAACTTTTAAGTTTTCTGCAATCTGTTGCTCTCTGCCGTAATAGTGAAGTTCAAAGCGGTTATCTGCACCAAACTGCTTTATAAGCTGAAGATTTATTTCCTCATGACGGATAAATCCCCAAAAAGCAACCCTGATTTTATCGGAACATGTTCCATAGAGGTCTTTGTCATTTCTATGATTCAAAGAATCCATCAAAATATTGTGAGAGGTTATAATCTTTTCCTTTTGACCTTCAGGAAGGAAAACCCTGAAAGCATCACTACTCACAAACGTTACTACAGAGCCATTAACAAGCCCCTCCACAATTTTTTTGAATGGAGGAAGAGCTTCGTAGGTAGAGTCCCTATAATCAAAAACATATTTTTCTTTAAAATGTTTTTTTACGTAGCCGTATACCACAAATCCTGTAAGCGAATGAAGAATATATAAAAAGTCAAATGACTCTTTCTTTAGCAGAGATAGTGCAAATTTTCTGTATTTTAAAAAACTTTTTATTTTAGAGAATTTAGAAACATCGTCCTCTTGATAACACTTAAATTCATGGAGAGTAACCCCTTGAAGATGAGATGTTTCTTCCTCCTGCAAATCTCTGTTCCAATACAGAAGATGAACATCATTTTTATTCTTGTCAATATTTTCTAAATAAAAATTCATGTACGGCATAAATTTTATTTTGCCGAAACCCATTATGAGAATCTTCATTTTTTGTTACCTATTTTATCGAATATATCCATATATTTTCTTGTGCTAATGGTACTTGAATAGTTCTCTGCACCATATTTATGTGCATTTTCAGCCATTCTTGCTACTGTTTCAGGAGAATGATATAAATCTCTCACCGCTTGGGCAAGACCATCATAATCAAAAATATCAACAGCAATACCCATATCGTTTTCTTCAAACATTTTTGCATACCGAGAATTAAGTTCAACCGAATTTACAATTACTCTGTTGCATGCCATAAGTATGGGGGCTTTACTAGGCACACCATTTCCTATAACTCCCTTTTGTAAGGGAATTAAACAAATATTGCATGCACTGTAAACATCAGGAACAATTTCAATAGGTTGAAGAGGATAAAATTCAATATTTTTAATATCCAAACTTTCTACTTCAGCAACAAACCTTTCTTTTGCGTTGCCATCTCCCACGATTTGGATAACAATATTCTCTTCGTCTTGCAATCGTTTCGCAAGCTCAATTACCGTTTTATAATTGAAAACGTATCCCACCGTTCCTGCAAACTGTACATAGAACTTATCCTGCGGTATATTGTATTTTGCAATAAATCGGTTCTCTTCAGGTAGTACTTCTCTTGCGGTTTTAACATCAAACCAAGCCGGAACAATATGCACCTTTTCAGCAGAAGCACCCTCTGCCATTAATTTATCCTTCATATCTTCAGACAAAACCGACATCGCGGTTGCTAGTTTATAGCAGGGCTTATTAAGAACTCGAAAAATATTATACAGCAATTTGTTTTTTATAACACCTATATCGTACGCATGGCCCGGCCAAACATCGTAAACACAATATAAAATAGGCAATCTCTTAAAAAGCTTCAAAAGAATCATCGGAAATAATATTGTTGGATTAGATTGAAGATATACAACATCTGCATCCTTAACTTTATACCAACGCTTCATAGCAGAAAAAGCATACATAAGGTCATTAATATACCTTTTCACAAAATTATTTCTGTCAAAAACTTCTCTGTTTATTATGTCACAGGTAAAGCCGTCTTTATTTTGAAGCAATGGGGGTATATCGTCAAATTTCCCTGTTCTATGGCTCTGAATAAGATGAACATCATACCCATTGTCCAAAAAATCACTTATCATAACCTCTGCCATTTGGTTGTTTGGACTTGGTGTATCAAATCCATCTGAAGTTATATATAAAATCTTCATCAGAAAGCACCTTCCTTAATAATGCGATGTTTTTGATTTTAAACTATAAGAGCTTGTCTCTTACTTTTCGAATCCTTATAGTTTACGTTGTTCGGACAAAATGTCGGAACAAGCTCTTTTATGATATTAACGATTTCTTCTGAGCTTGCATCTTCTACGATTTCTTTTGCGTAGTTGATTTTGTTGAACAAGTATTCAGAATCAAATTCCATAGGTCTTGCAACATAAATGAGGTCGTTTTCAGTTTTCTGTATGCCCTCTTCGCTTATAAGAAGCTCTTCGTATAGCTTTTCTCCATCACGAAGGCCAGTGTATTTTATCTCTATTTCAACACCAGGGGTGTATCCTGCAAGACGAATAAGGTTTTCTGCGAGTTCACTGATTTTGACAGGAGAACCCATATCAAGAATAAATATTTCTCCGCCTTTAGCGTAAGCGCCTGCCTGAAGAACAAGAGAAACAGCCTCAGGTATAAGCATAAAGTAGCGGATAATATCAGGGTGGGTTACAGTTACAGGACCACCGCTCTCAATCTGTTCCTTGAAAAGGGGGATAACACTTCCGTTTGAACCTAGCACATTACCAAAACGTACTGCTACGAAGTCTGTTTTGGACTTTTTATTAAATGACTGTACAATCATTTCACAAATTCGCTTTGTAGCACCCATAACATTAGTGGGATTAACGGCTTTATCTGTGGAAATCATTACAAATCTTTCAACACCATATGTATCCGCCATACTCGCAAGATTATATGTACCGAAAACATTGTTTTTTACTGCTTCTTTAGGACTATCTTCCATAAGGGGGACGTGCTTGTGAGCAGCTGCATGGTATATTATTTCCGGTTTGTATTCATCAAAGATTTCCGCAAGTCTATTTGAATCCCGTACTGAGCCTATAAGAACCTTTAATTCTACATCAGGACACCTTCTTTTAAGCTCTTGCTGAATGTCATATGCACCATTTTCTGAAATGTCGAAAATTATAATTCTTTTTGCCATACCGCTATGCGCTATCTGGCGTACAAGCTCGCTACCTATTGAACCGCCGCCTCCTGAAACAAAAACGGTTTTTCCCTTAAGCAGTTCAAAAACTTTCGTAAGGTCAGGTTTAATTTGTTCTCTGCCCAAAAGATCAGTATAATTAACTTTTCTGAGAGTTGCACTGATATCTTCCTTTTTTTCTATATCGGTAATGCCGGGAAGAGTTTTCAATACGCATCCGGTTTCACTGCATATTTTGAGTATTTCTTTTTTAGTTGTCTCGCTGGCAGATGGAACAGCAAAGAAAATTTCGTCCACATCCATATCTTTTGCGGTCTCGATAATTTTGTCTCTTCCGCCAACAATTTTAATACCACCTAAATATTCGCCGTGCTTTCTTTTGCTATCATCAATAAGGGCTACTACGTTGTATTTCACTGCAAATTTAGGCCTGCTTAATTCTGAAATAAGTCTGAAAGCGGCATTGCCAGCACCGATTATCATAACATTGGTGCGTTTGATTTCACCAGCATTGCTTTTAACTGCAAGCGACTTTCTCCACTCTCTGTATACACCAAATACCACAGTTCTAGAAAGAACTATAAAGCTTAGGCTTACAAAGGAGTACATAAACATCCATGTGAGGAAAGAACGAGTATATTTTTCACCAAGGAAGGGATATGTCCAAATGTAAAAGAAGCAAGCACATGTTATAAGCTTTGCTGTTATAAAAGCTTTTGCAAGCTTTACGTAGTCTGTTATTACAATAAATTGCCACATGAATCGATAGATTTTAAACAGCAAGAAACAACCTATCGTTACAACTACATCAACAACCAAAATGTAAAACATATTGCTCGCAAACCATCTGTCAAAAAGCGTTGGCGCATCAAACTTAAGATAGCTTGCAGCTACAAAAGCAACAAGTAAACTGATTGTATCAGTTACGAAAAGAATTTTTTTTATGTTTTTTTTGATAAAACTAACTATGTTTTCAAACATTATTTTTCCCTTTTCTTTGTTTTGGGCATAAGCCAACATCATACATCGTAAATATTATCACATATATAATGAAAATGCAAGGCATAACGATTAATTAACCCACATATAATTAAATATTAATCATAAAAAATATTACCAAAACCGAAAAAGCATTGTTTTTGTTGACAAACCTCAAAAAGTATATTAAAATGTCGGTAGTTATATAACTTTTGAGGAGTTTTTTTGTGGTAACTGCAACTAATGAAAATTGTATTTCTAAAGCGCAGAGTGCTCAGGTGATTGTTCCTTATGAATCAGATAAGGAGTTTTTTATTGACCCTCCTGCGAAAATACGAGGCAATCTTTTCTACAAGGTAGTTAAGAGATTGTTTGATGTTGTTGTTTCCTTTTGTGCTTTATGTGTTCTTTGGGTCCCGATGCTTTTAATAGGCATTATTGTTAAGGCGACATCTGAAGGTCCTGCCATTTATACTCAGGAACGTCTCGGTAAAAATGGAAAACCTTTCAAAATCATTAAATTCCGCACTATGATTAAGGATTCTGAGGTTGATGGTGCACAGTGGAGTTCAGGAGAAGAGGACCCTCGCATAACAAAGGTCGGTAGAATACTCCGAAACACTCGTTTAGATGAACTTCCTCAGCTTTTGTGCATTCTTGCAGGTAAAATGAGCTTTGTTGGGCCTCGTCCTGAAAGAGATTGCTTCTATGAAGAATTTGAAAAATATATTCATGGCTTCAGGCACAGGCTTTGTGTTACTCCCGGCCTTACCGGTCTTGCTCAGGTAAACGGCGGATATGATTTGAAGCCTGAAGAAAAAATTGTTTACGATATGGAATATATCAATAGTCGTTCCATAATTAACGATATAAAAATTTTGTTTAAAACCGTTGCTGTTATTTTCACCCACGACGGCGCAAAATAAAAATCAAAGCACCTTCTTCGGAAGGTGCTTTTTAAGAATGAGGAAAGAATATGAATGATTGGATGAAAAATATTCCGGATGAAGCATTTTTATCTGAAATTAATTTGCCCGGAACACATGACAGTGCAACACGATTTTGTCAGTATTCTTTTTTTTCTCGATGTCAGTCATTGAGCATTTCTGAACAGTTGAATATCGGTGTTCGTTTTCTTGACCTGAGGGTTGAAAAAATCGGGGACAAATTACAGCTTGTTCACGCTTCATCGAAATGCTTTAAAACCGCATCACATCAAGGTTTATTGCTCCTTGAGGATGTGCTTTCCGACTGTAGCTTATTCCTCAAAAACAACCCGAGTGAAACCCTTATTTTAAGCATAAAATGCGACCACGGCGACACCCCTGAAAATACTTTTGATACACTTTTCCGCTACTACCTGAACGACGATTTCTGGTACAAAGAAAACCGCATTCCACAGCTTTTTGAGGTAAGAGGAAAAGCAGTTTTTTTAAACAGAATTTCTGTGGATACAAGCAAGGATTTTTACACAGATTACAATACCGGACTTAATTTTTCAGGGTGGCCTGACCAAGGGAAATATATAGGTAAAACCCACCTTGTTTCAGTAATGCTCCGCCGTGATGGCAAGGACAGTGAACCTGTTTTCATTCAGGATTGGTATAAGCTTTCGCCAAAGGAAAAATGGAAATATGCTGTGCTTCCCACCTTGCAGAATCCACCTTGCAAATATGGTGTTTTATTAAGCTTTTTCTCTTGCGGAAACCTCTTGCACAACCCTAAAAAATCTGCGAAATATATAAGCAAAAAATTTATGAAATATGACCTTACACCACTTAAGAAATATGGTTGGTTGCTATTTGATTTCCCTACTGAAAAACTATGTAGAAAAGTAATTTCAACTAATTTTTAAAGTAAAAACGGCTCAAAAGTAAAATAAACCGGCTTGTTTCTGACGGCAGATTCAGATGCAGAAGGCAGTTTTTTACGCGACGGTGTATAAAAATACTCCGAGCGAAAAAAGAAATTAAAAAGGCAACCACCTTCGTGGCTGCCTTTTGTTCTGCGCTGAATATGACTGTCAGAAAATTAATCCTCGTCGTCTTCGAGCTTTGCCTCTGCTATAACCTTCTCTGCAACATGTGCCGGAGCATCTTCATAACGAGCAAACTCAAGTGAGAAATAGCCTCTGCCGGCTGTTACGGAACGAAGAGCGATTGCAAAGTCGCTCATTTCTGCCATTGGTACTTCTGCAACAAGCTCCTGAGTCATTGTTTCCTCTGCAGGTCCCATACCAAGAACTCTACCGCGACGCTTGTTAACATCACTGATAATATCGCCAAGGTTGTCATCCGGAACATATGCTTTAAGCGTTCCAACAGGCTCAAGAATTGTGGGAGCTGCTTCAGGAACAGCTGCCTTAAAGGCAATACGTGCTGCCATCTTGAACGCCATTTCAGAAGAGTCAACAGGGTGGTATGAACCGTCGTGCAAGCAGGCTTTGATACCTACCATTGGGTAGCCTGCGATAAGACCGCCTGCGATACAATCGAGAAGACCCTTTTCAACTGCAGGGAAGAAGTTCTTCGGAACTGCGCCACCAACAACCTCGTCTGTTGTAAATACAAAATCTTCCTCGCCCATATATGGCTCGAAACGAATCCAAACATCACCAAACTGGCCATGACCACCGGACTGTTTCTTATGACGTCCCTGTTTATCAACAGTTTTGCGGATAGTTTCTCTGTATGCAACGCGAGGAGCTGTTAATTCAACCTCAACGCCGTATTTATTCTTAAGCTTTGAAACAATTGATTCAAGGTGCTGTTCACCAAGACCTGAAACAATCTGCTCTTTTGTTTCTTTATTTGTGTAGAAGTGCATTGCACCGTCTTCCTCAGCAAGCTTGTTAAGACCTGAAGCAACCTTATCTTCGTCGCCTTTCTTAACAACATTAACCGCCATTGAATAGCAAGGTGCAGGGAAATCAACGCCTTCGAGTTCAGCAGGAGCTTTAGCGTCGCACATAACATCGCCTGTTTTGAAGCCTGAAAGCTTTGTAACAACACCGATATCACCGGCAATGATTTCTGTAGCGTCTTCCTGCTTTGCGCCCTTAACCATAACAATTTTACCCATTTTTTCCTCTTCTTCGGTACGGGCATTGTATGGCTTTGTAGCGGCTGTAATCTTACCTGAAACAACCTTGAAGAAAGACATTTTACCAATGAATGGGTCAGCAACAGTCTTAAAGCAGATTGCTGCAAGAGGACTATTCGGATCGCAATCATAGTCGCCTTCACCCTTAGGTGCGGGAGCAAGCTTTGTAATACCGTTCATAACAAGGTCAACTGCATCTGTAGTAAGACCTGAGCAAGCGTAAACAGGAACAACAGTACCGTCTAAAACGCCCTGTGAGAGACCTGTAACGATTTCGTCATGAGTAAACTCTTCACCATCGAAGAATTTCATCATAAGCTCGTCATCTGCAGAAGCAACAGCCTCTGTAAATGCTGCGTGAATATCATCAATAAGAGCGTCAGATGGCATTGGAACCTCTGTTGCCTTACCGTTATCATATTTAAATGCCTTATTCTGAAGGAAGTTAACGTAGCAATCAACCTTACCGCCAACTACGTAAGGAATAACAACAGGACAGATAGCTGTACCATATTTATCCTTTAAGCTGTTAAGTGTTTTGAAGAAGTCTCTGTCTTCACCGTCGCACTTTGTAACAACGATAAACTTAGAAAGCCCTTTTCTGCCTGCTGCTCTTAATGTTTTCTCTGCGCCAACGTCTACATTATGACCGCAAGAAAGAACAACTATAACAGATTCAGCAGCTCTCAAGCCTTCTGCTCTGCCGCCTTCAAAGTCAAAAAGACCGGGAGTGTCAATAATATTGATTTTTCTGTCTCTCCACTCAAAGTTTGCAAGAGCTGATGAAACAGAAACCTTTCTCTTCTTTTCTTCTGCATCGAAGTCAAGCACAGTGTTGCCGTCTGCAACGCGACCTAATCTGTCGGATGCTCCGGAAAGATAAAGCATTGCCTCTGCAAGAGTTGTTTTACCTCTTGCGCCGTGGCCCGCAATTGCAACGTTGCGGATATTTTCTCTACTGTATGCTTTCAAAACAATTCCTCCCTGTATATGAGTAATGGCAAAAGCCACTTTTTCACCTAAAACTATAAAAAGGCTACTATACTTTGGTATTTTAGCACATAAATTTTTCGTTTTCAACGATTTTTTTGAGTAAAATGCAAAATTATTGATATTACATAATATCTCCCCTTGTTTTTTATGTAATATGCAAGTTTTTTCTTTTGTTAGCTTTTTACAATTGAAAAATTGATGGGATTATGGTATTATAAGAAAGTCTAGATATTCATATTCTTTAAACGATATTATTTCTCTGCATACGGAGGTTCTTAATAATGAACGAAAACAAGAAGAATTTACAAAACGAAACAGGAGAGAAAAAGCCTTCTGCTCCGCCGGTAAATCCGTCGGCTCCACCTGTTGCAAAAAAAATTGAGAGCAATTCTCAACCACACAACGCAAAAAGCCCGGATGAAAAAAAGAATAACAAAAAACTGCTTGCAATTATTGTTCCGGTTATCGTGGCAGTGGTTGTAGGTGCTGTTGTTTTAGCTGTTGTTCTTAAAAACGCTAATGACAACGGAAAGCTTCCCGAAGGTCCTTCCTCAACTGAAGAATTTATCTTTTATGCGACTGATGAAGATGGTTTTGCCGTAACAGACGATTCCGGAATGGTTGTTACACTCAAACCTGAAACAACAGTTGTTGCAGTAACAACTGCCAAAACAGAAAAGGTTACTGATAAGAACGGGGAAGTTGTTACAGATAAAAACGGTGAAGAAAAAACAACCGTAATTTACGAAGAGGTTACAAACGAAGACAAGGAAGTTATAACAACAGTTATTTATCAAGATGTTCAGGTAACTGTTAACGCACCGGTAACCGATGCGAAGGGAGAAAACGTTACAGATGGTAAGGGAGAGATAGTTACAGAAAAAGTTACTATTCCTCAGAACCCTAATGAGCAGAGACCGGGCGGAAGCGTTATTATGGGAACATCTTCTGCTCCTATTACCGATGCCGTGGGTAACAGTGCTGTAGATGGAAATGGCCAGGTGTACACTACAATTATTGAAATTACAAGTAACCCGGATAAGGTTGCTCCTGCAGATATAGAGTGGAAAGCATCTATGGGTGGCACAGAAGCAGATTATTTTTCAACCATAGATTCTTTGGAGGACGGTTCTTATATTGCGGCTAATGTTACAAACTCAGCAACAGGAGATTTCAAAGAATTCAGCCATACAAATCCGAAAACAGGCGAATGGGAAGCTAAATTTGCTACACCATATACAGTTCTTGCAAAGTATGACGATTCAGGTCGCACAATTTGGCGCAAGGCAGTAGGCAGTGAGTACGGTCTGCACGTTGTAACGGATGTTATAGCAACTAATGATGGTGGTTTTTATGCCGTAGGTTATGGTCAGAACGTTGGTGGTGTTATCGTTTCCAAAAAACAAGGTAAAGGCTACTATGATGCTTTTGTTTGTAAGTACGACAAACGCGGTAACGAAGAGTGGTGCAAGGTTTTTGGTACAACAACTGTTGATATTTTCAATGCAGCAACTCTTTGTGAGGATGGTGGAATTGTAGTTGTTGGCTCTGTTGGTAATAATGACGGCGACGCAAAAGGCTTTGACAAACCTAAATATGAATCTGCTGCTTGCATTGTGAAATACAGCAAAAACGGCAGCCTTGTATGGAAAAATATTGTTGGCGGAAATATGGACACATTCAACGATGTTTGTATAAGTAAGGACGGCAATATTTTCTGTGTAGGTGATTTTTCTTCAGGTGTTCTCTTTAAAAATCTTGGTAAAAATGATGGTGGCGTCGTAAAATTCTCCTCTAACGGTAAATACATTGATGCTACTTCTTTCGCAGGCACAGGAAACGAGTTGTTTTCGGGTATAACAGCTTGTAAAGATGGTGGCGTTGTTGCAGTTGGTCGATCTAATTCTAATGATGTTGATAATATTGACAGTATCTTTACAGGCAAAAAGGGTTCACGTGGCGGTTATGATGCATACATTATAAAGTTAGATGAAGGTTTAGGCATATCCTTTTTAAAACCATTCAGGGGCCAGTATGACGATGACCTTGTAGATATAGTTGAAAAAGAAGACGGAACTTTTGTTGCAGCAGGTTGTTCAAACTCCTCTACAAGAGATTTTAAGGGTATTACAACACGTGGCGGAGATGATATTGTTATTGCTGCATTTGATATGTACGGCAATCTTTCCTGGGCACGCTCATTTGGCGGAACAGCTAATGAAAGTGCAAATGCTGTGTGCCTTGCTGAAAAGGGCGGCTATGTTGTTGCCGGAAGAACATTATCCAAGAATATTGATATGAACGGCATTGCACAGTATGTTAACGGAAAATCCGTAGGCGTAATTGCAAAATTTCCTGAATAATTATGATTAAATTAAAATGCAACTATCTTAACGGAGCGGTAGCCGTTCCTACAGATATAATTGATAAACACTTAAAGCTTGCTCCCGCAGCAAGCTTTAAGGTTTTGCTTTTTATCCTGAGAAATCCCGATGGTGTCTCTGACAGTGAGCAGATTGCAGCATGTACAGGTCTTTCTGCTGCTGACGTAAACGATTGCCTGAGTTATTGGGAGAGCTATGGTGTTATCTCTATTGATAATGCAATAGATGAAGCTCTTGCAAAACGCGCTTCAGGTAACGCGAAAACCATATCTTCTCCTACAGAAGAAAAAGAGGAGATTATTACGCGCGCGCCTAAAGCTCCCGTCCGTAGTCTGCCTCTCAAAAAGCCTACTCAAAGAGATATTGCTCTGAGAATAACCCAGACGCCTGAGTTGACGCTTATATATAATGAAGCACAAAGCATTTTAGGCACCTTTGGTTACGATACCCAAGCCCTTATACTTATGATTTACGACTATTATGGCTTTCCGCCTGAAGTTATTATTACCCTTCTTCAACACCAGAAATGCGAGGGTAAAACATCTTCTGCTGCAATAAAAAGCAGGGCGGAGGACTGGGCAAAGCGAGGAATTGATTCTATGGAAGCAGTGGAAGAAGAGCTTCTTGCTCTTGAAAAAGTTCACGCTTGTTTCCTGTCAATAAAAGAAATGGCGGGCTTGGAGGGTGGAAATCCTGCTCCGAGAATTCATAAGTTCCTTCGCGAGTGGTCTGTTGATTTCAATTGTTCAGATGAGCTTATAGGATATGCTTTGAGTGAAACAAACAAGGTTTTTTCCGATGCCGGAAAGCTTTTAAAAAAATGGGCACGTTCAGGTATTACTACTCCGGAACAGGCTATGGAAAAAGAGAAAAAAACGTTACCTAAAGATGTAAAGAAATCCTACGATACTGAAAAAGTTGGCAAAAGCAGTGTTCTTGATTGGGCAAGGCGCTTTGCGAACGAGGAGGAGAATAAATGAAATTTTCTGAAATAATTTATCAGAAGGCTGAACAGGCGCTTAAACAAAGAAGAGCGCAGGCGGAAAATCTTTATGATATGCGCAGAAAAGAATTTATTGCCAAAAACCCTCAACTTGTTGATATTGAAAACGAAATGAAAAATGCCGCTCTTCAGGTTATTAAAAGCGTAGGCGGTAATGGTGAAAAAGTGAATGTTGCGGATATTGCAAGACATAACCTTGAAGCTCAGGCGGCAAAAAAAGCTTTAATTGCTGCTTCAGGCTACCCTGAAGATTACCTTGATATTCCTTACACATGCAAAAAGTGTAAGGACTCAGGCATTCTTAATGGTAAGCTCTGCGATTGTCATCTTCAGCTTTTGCAGCAACTTTCTGTAAGCGAACTTTCCTGCAGTCCACTTCTTGCAAAATCTACTTTTGACACATTTGATGTTAACCTTTATTCTGATATTAAAGATAGAGCATTGGGCTACTCTCCACGCGAATATATGCGCGGTTGTTATGAAATGCTTAAAGCTTATGCAGAAAATTTCACACCTCACTCAAACAGCTTTTTCTTCTGCGGCGGAACAGGTCTTGGTAAAACTCACCTTGCCCTTGCAGTGCTTAATAAATTAATATCTAACGGCTTTAATGTTTATTACAATACTGTTTCAAAAATTGTTAAGCAGATGAAAAATGAAAGCTTTGGAAGAAGTGATACAAGTATTGAAGAAGATATCAACGCTGCAGACCTTGTTATTATTGATGATCTGGGAGCAGAGTTTGAATCAGACTTTGGCAACGCTTCAATAAACGAGCTTGTATGTGATGCTATTCTCAACGGAAAAGCGTTGATTATAATTTCTAACCTTTCTGTAACTGAGCTTGAAAACCGCTATGGTCAGCGCCTTACATCAAGACTTAACGGCTTTGAGGTGCTTGAATTTGTGGGTGAGGATATAAGGCAGATAAGGAAGTAAATTAGGAAAGTGGAATTAGGAATTTCGGGTCTGCACCGCAATTATAAAACTTCGCTCAACAAGAGAGAATGATTATAGACACGAATTCTGCAGGGCACGGATACTAGCCGTGCCGTATGATTTCACATTTGTTTGATTTGTGGTAAATTGCGGAACGGTCGGTGCCGTTCCTTACAGCTGTTCTGTTAAACTCATCTCAAAACAGTCAAATTTTTCAAAAAATAAAACTAAAGGAGAATAAAATTATGTTAAAAGGAATTCCAAACATCATCAGTCCAGAACTATTAAAAATTCTTGACGAAATGGGCCATGGCGATGAAATTGTTATCGGCGATGGTAACTTCCCTGCTGCATCAAATGCACAGAGACTTATCAGATGTGATGGTCATAATGTACCCGAGCTTCTTGATGCGATTTTAAAGCTTTTCCCTCTTGATACATATGTTGAGAGTCCTGTAATGCTTATGCAAACTACAAAAGGTGACCCAACGCCAACAATTTGGGCAGAGTATCAGTCAATTGTTGATAAGCACAACGGCGAAACAAAAATGAGTGAAATCGAACGTTTTGCTTTCTACGACAGAGCAAAAACAGCGTATGCTATTATTGCAACAAGTGAAATGGCTCTTTATGCAAACGTTATTCTTAAAAAAGGCGTTGTAACAGACTAAAAGATAAAAATTGACCGTGTTTCTCTTTGGGAGAAACACGGTCTTTTTGTTTTATGAAAATTTTATACTGCAACTTCAAAGGGGAATTCTTCCTCTGTTGCACCAAGAGCGTAAGCAATTCTTATAGGAATTTCGTAGTTGTTAAGAGTTTCGCCACCGTTAACAAGGTTGTCTGAACCGTAAACAAATACAGGAACATTAGCAGCTGAATGTGAACCTGATGTAAAAACATACTTGCCATCAACAAGAGTAATTGCGCCTGTTTCGTGGTCTGCAGTTATAACAACAAGAGTTTCGCCATCAGCCTTTGCATAGCGGAGGACTGATTCAATAGTTTCATCAAATGACTGAAGCGCTTCAGTCATACTTTCGCTGTCGTTGCTGTGAGAGTGCTTGTCAATATGAGCGCCCTCAATCATAAGGAAGAAGCCATCATCGGTATCGTCAAGTATATCAATAGCCTTCATAGCCATCTGCTCAAGAGTAGGTGTTACAGCGTCTGACTGTTTAAGTGTCCAGAGATTGTTTGTGAATTGAGCAAAGCTTCTGCCTCCTTCAGGGAGAGCCATCATTTCAGCGTAGGTTGAAACGAATGTAAAGCCGTTAGCTTCTGCATCGTTCTTTTCAACGATACCGTTTGCCGCACCCCAGATAAGGTTAATATCTGAATAAAGCTGATCTCTTGAAATTTCTTCTGCTCTGCCTCTGTCGCTTTCGTGGGCCGAGAAGGAAGAAGGTGTTGCGCCAGAAGTTTCATCTGTTGTAATAACGCCTGTTAGCATACCTTTTTCAATACAAAGTTCTGTTATGTTTTTAGGATAAGAGAAAGTTGCGGTAAGGTCTGTCATATAAACACCTATAGCACCGTTTGATGTTCTGACACCTGTTGCAAGTGCGGTTCCGCCTGCGGCACTGTCTGTAACAGCGTTTGAAAGAGAGCGTGTCATAGAGCCTGCTCGTGTTTCAATAGTTTCCATTGCAAGAGGAATGTTTCTTTCTGATTTTGTTTTATACAAATGGTTTGTGCCCATACCATCGCCAATAAGATAAATGACATTTTTAATGTTATCGTCAAAATATCCGTTTGACTCTTCTGTGGTTGGTGGAGTGAAAATGCCAAAGGTCAAACCAAAGGACATTATAATACTCATAAAAAACGCGGTAAATTCTGACCAGAAGGAAGAAAGTTCAAGCATCATAATAACACCTCAAAAATTTTATTAATAACATAATATTACAATTCGTTGATAAAATCAAGAAATATATGGCAATTAACGGTTAACAGATGGTGTTTAGATGTCTGATATCAAGGTTTTTCCGCTTACGAAAACCTTACCGCCACCTTAGCGTACTCCGATGGTGTCATACCTGAAACTCTTTTAAATACGGTAGTAAAATACTGGGATGTGTTAAAATTAAGTTTTTCCGAAATTTCTGTAAATGTATAGTTTTCTTCTCGTATAAGCTCTTTTGCTTTGTCTATTTTAAGGCGGGTAAAATAATCCATAACGCCGCAACCCATTTGCTGACGAAAGATTTTTTTAACAACGGAAGGGGATAGGTTGAAATGATTTAAAATATCTTTGAATTCCAGCTTCGCTTCCACATTTAAGGATAAATATTCTGTAATTTCTGCAAGTAAATCGTTGTTTTTATTGATTTTTACAGGTGTTGCTTCGGTGTTTTTTCTTATAAGGCGTATGAGTAGCTGTTCCAGGCTAAGTTTTATCATTTGCTGACCCCCAAAGCCGCCGCTTTCCGATAATTCCATAACATTGGTATATGGGTTTCCCAATGGCGTTGAGAAAGCAGAGGATGCCTCTTTTACTATTGTGCCTAAAAGAGCTCGCTCTTTTTCACCCAGAGAAATGACCTTTCCAGCAACATTATGAAGCTCAAGCGCAGAACAGTCAAAAGAAACAATAACTGAGTTTGCCGCTCTTTTTCCGTCGCAACGGATGTTATGAAACTCGTTTGGCTTATGAAGATACATCTGCCCTGCCTGAAGCTCAATTTCCTCTGCACCCGCAGTAATAAGCAGATTCTTTTTATCTGCATAAACAAGCTCCCAGAAATCATGCACCTCGCCCGAATAGGTGAAATCTTTGGCATATTCAAAGTAATGAACAGTATAAATTCCGTTTACAACAACAGGACAAAGGAGAACTGTTTTAATGTAATCCATATTAATCACCATAGCTATTGTAAATGCTTATAAGGAAAAATGCAACCAAAATTATAAAAATTTCAACGGATTTTATAAGATTTACGGCTTTTTCTGTGTTACAATAGAACCGAAAACAAACAAAAAGGAGAGGGACGTATGGATAAAATAGAATTTGGTACAGGCGGTTGGCGTGCTATTATTGGTAAAGATTTTGTTTGCGAAAATATAAGACGTGTAGCTAAAGGTATTTATTCATTAATGGTCGAGCAAAATAGAGCAGATAAGCCTGTTATTATTGGCTACGACAGACGTTTCCTTTCAGAAGTTGCGGCAAAATGGGTAGCAGAGGTGCTTACTAAAAACGGAATAACCGTATGGATTATGGAACGCTCCGCACCAACTCCACTCATTATGCATACAGTTAAAAGTAACGATTTATGGTTCGGTATTGAGGTTACTGCAAGCCACAACCCTGCAACATATAACGGTATAAAGCTTTTCACCCACGAGGGAAGAGACGCTTCAGTTGAGGTTACAAAAAGGCTTGAAGAGTTAATAGCAGATATCGGTGATGTCCCATATCTTGATTATGATGAAGCTATGAAACAAGGCTTTGTCAAACTTCTTGATAACCCATTCAACGATTTCCTTGACGATATTATTGACTTATTAGATATAAAGGCATTAAGAAAGCGCGGTCTTCGTGTGCTTTTCGATTCCATGCACGGCTCAGGCACATACCCGATATTAGTTATCTTCCACACCGCAAGGTGCACTATTGATACTATAAACACAAATAAAGATGCGTATTTTGGCGGTGTTATGCCTGCTCCATCTGAAAAAAGTCTTTTTGCCCTTAAAAACTCAGTTTTAAACGGAAAATATGACCTTGGTATTGCTATGGATGGCGACGGCGACAGACTTGGCATTATTGATTCTAACGGAAAATATATTAATGCTAACGAAACACTTTGCCTTCTTTACTACTATCTTGTAAAATACAAGGGTTGGAAAGGCCCTGTTGTAAGAAATATTGCTACCACTCATATGCTTGACAGAATTGCAGAAAGCTTCGGTGAAAAATGCTACGAGGTACCTGTTGGCTTTAAATACATTTCTTCAAAGCTTGATGAGGTTGATGCTGTTTTAGGTGGCGAAAGCTCAGGCGGTCTTACAGTAAGAGGTCATATTCACGGTAAAGACTCCGTTTACGCTGCATCTCTTTTTGCAGAAATGGTAAGTGTTACAGGTCAGACACCATCACAAATGTTAGCAGAGCTTCAGAAAGAGTTCGGTAAATTCGTAATGGTTGAGGATGATATGAGCTTTGACCCATCAATGAAAAGTGCAGTACAGAAGATATTGCTTGAAGATAAGCGCCTGCCTGAATTCAGCGATGAAATAACAAAAGTCAGCTATGAAGATGGTTGCAAGGTTTATTTTGAGGATGGCTTCGTAATCTGCCGTTTCTCAGGTACAGAACCTCTTCTCAGAATTTTTGCAGAAAGCACAAGTGCTGTGAGAGCAAAGGATTATATTAATACAATTAAGAAATTTGTATTTGAATGATAAAAACCGCAGTCGCAGGACTGCGGTTTTTTAAAATTAGGAATTAGGAATTTTGGGGCTACGCCGATTTTAAAGCTTCGCGAAGCTCTGGCATCTGGCGGCTGGTAACTAAGTGCTAAGCTTCATCTCGCATTTTTAATCTTTCGTATTCTTCATCACTTATCTCAATGCACTTGCCGTGCTTAAAGCCGTAAGGAAATTTAAAAGCATCGGGGCAACGGGTGAAGCTCATATCACCCTGCTTTGATGAAATAAAAGGGACATAGCCCATTTTTTCTTTTTCACAGCCGAAGAAATCTGCCATAAAGCACCACCTGCCGTCAGGGAGAGTAAAGGTTGTGGCACCTTCATATGAGCCGGGATTCTGAACCTTATTTTCCATATAATCCTGAAAGATTTGGTCGTGCTCAAAGGGTCCGTATAAGCTTTTTGATGTGGCATGCATATTCATTGGCGGATTTGAAGAGTTTTTGTAGAAAAGGTGATATGTATCTCCAACCTTGGTTATGTGTGAATCCAGAATTTCATTATCCTTGGTAAAATAAAGCTTGGGGTCTGAAAATGTTTTAAAATCTTTTGTTACTGAGCAGTAAATGGACATATGAGTGTAGTTATCCTCTGCAACTGTTGAGCCCCAGTGAATAAGATATTCCTCGTTCTCTTCATCAAAAAAAACCTCAGGCGCCCACATGCAACCGAAATCTTCTCTGCCGAAATGCACAAGCCTTTGCTCAGAGAAATTCACAAGGTCAGGAGTGTACCACATACAAAGGCTTTTGCTACCGTGGCTGTTGATATGCTTCCAATCCACATTGTAGTTTTCGTCAAATTTTGTGGCAATGCAAAGATCGGTGGTAATAATCATAAAACCACCTGTGTGAAGACGCACTATTTCAATATCACGGCAGCCTTTATCACCTAAGGTGCTCACAAGTATGGGATTTCCGCTATTTACGGCTTCCCAGTTGTAGCCATCCTTACTGATGCCGAAATAAACTGCTTCTCCGTCCGGGGTGAGCTTTTCTTTAAAATGAACAAATAAATATGCCATAAAATCACCTGAAAAATATGATAGAGAAATTATACCATAAAATTTAATGGTTTGAAATACTTTAATACATATTTGATTTAAAGAAATAAATATGATAAGATAAATCATATAAAACAAATGGGAGAAAAATATGAATATAATCTTGATAGGAATGCCCGGTTGCGGTAAAAGCACAGTTGGTGTGTTGCTTGCTAAAAGTATGCTTTGCGACTTTGTGGACACAGACCTTATAATACAGAATAAATACAAGAAAAGTCTTTGCGATATTATAAATCAGGATGGTTTGCAGGGCTTTAAGGAAAAAGAAAACAGTGTGCTTGCGCAATTAAAGGCAGAAAACGCTGTTATTGCAACAGGCGGCAGCGCAGTTTACTGTCCCGAAGGAATGGAAAACCTAAAAAATAACGGCAGAGTTGTTTACCTTAAGCTTTCACCCGAAGAAATAAAGGGAAGAATCAATAATATTACCACTCGCGGTATTGCAATGAAAGAGGGTACAACTATTGAGGAGCTTTATGACGAGCGAAGCGCCCTCTACGAAAAATATGCAGATATTATAATTGACTGCGAAAATACAACGCCTGAAGAGTGCGTAAACAAATTAATGGAAAATTTAAAAGCCCACATTTAAAATTAAGAAACGCTACACATTGAATATAAAACGGAGATGAAAGATGAATAACACAAGAAGACAGAGAATAATAGAAAACATTAAAAAATTTAAAATCAAGAATTTCATAATGCTTACAGTTGCGGGTATTATAAATGCATTTGGCGTAACTGTGTTTTTAAACCCTG
>CAJGCL010000001.1 GCA_904501675.1 Clostridiaceae bacterium | reverse complement strand
TTCAAAAGGGTATTTTTATGCCATTATCTGCGACGGAATGGGCACAGGCTCAAAGGCAGCAGTTGCCTCGAGTCTTGCCGTAAATCTCCTTGAAAAGCTTATAAAAGCAGGCTTTGGCATTAATTCTGCCATTAATACTGTGAATACCTCGCTTATTTCAAAATCAGGTGATGAGTGTTCTGTAACTCTTGATTTAGTAGTCATTGATTTACATACGGGTAGAGCGGAGTTCTATAAATGTGGCGCTCAGGATACATTGGTAAAGCGAAAAGGGAAAATTTCAAATTTAGGCTTCGATTCATTACCATTAGGCATTTTAAGTGGTGTTGAGGTAAGCTCGGGGACTGCTACCGTTGGCTCTGGCGATGTTATTGTTTTGTGTTCAGATGGCGTGCGTGAAGAGGATTTTTGGCAGTTAAGAAACGCTCTTAAGGTTTTCGGTAGCGGAAATGTTAAAGAATTTACAACAGATATATCAAAGGTAATACGAAATTCTCAACCATCTAAAAATGATGATTTCACATTGCTTACATTAGCAATATCAAAAGATTTGGAGTAGTTATGTATAAGTTTACAGGTTTTACAGAAAGTGCAAATAATGCCTTGAATTATGCGGTAGAAAGCGCTGAGAATATGGGACATACCTATATTGGTACTGAACATATCCTTTTAGGTCTTTTATCAGATTCTAAAATGGTTTCAGCAACCATTCTTGGTGTAAAAAAAATCAGTTTAAAAAAAGCAGAGGAGCAAATAAAAGCGACGGTCGGTATAGGTATGCCTACCTCGTTAACACCTGACGACATTACTCCACGATGTAGAAAAATAATTGAGAATGCTCTTTCTCTTAATAATAAAAAAATGAACAGGGAAGCAGGTACAGAACAACTTCTCAATGCTCTTGTACGCGAAACAGATTCTGCAGGTTGTCGTGTGTTAATCTCTCTTGGTGTTCAGCCGTATGAGTTTTTTAGTGGCTATAATTCTCAGAGAAGAGAAGAACAGGAAGAAAAACAAAACAAGTTGTCGAAATCAAAGCCGACTCTTGCGAAATATAGCAGAAATCTTAGTATGCTTTGTGAATCAGGGGAAATAGACCCTGTTATCGGTAGGGATAAAGAGATTCAACGAGTTATAGAAATTCTTTGCCGCAGAACCAAAAACAACCCTTGCCTCATTGGTGAGTCGGGGGTTGGTAAAACAGCAATTGCAGAAGGTCTCGCTTTAGAAATAGCAAGCGGAAGAGCCCCTGAAATATTAAAAAATAAGCAGGTTGTCAGCGTTGATTTAACCTGTATGGTAGCCGGCACAAAATATAGAGGAGATTTTGAAGAGCGCATTAAAAATATTATTGAAGAGGTTTCTTCGGATGGGAATATAATCCTTTTTATAGATGAACTTCATAATATTGTTGGAGCAGGCTCAGCCGAAGGTGCAGTTGATGCAGCAAACATTTTAAAACCGGGTCTTGCCCGTGGAGAAATACAGGTTGTAGGAGCTACAACAATTGATGAGTATAGAAAGTTTATAGAAAAAGATGCAGCTCTCGACAGACGTTTCCAAACAGTTTTTGTGAATGAGCCTGATGAAAAAACCGCAATTGAAATGCTTAAAGGTCTTCGTGGTCTTTACGAAAAGCATCATGGTGTAGAAATATCTAATGACGCAATTAATGCGGCAGTCTCATTAAGTGTGCGTTATATGACAGATAAATTTCTGCCTGATAAGGCCATAGATTTGATTGATGAAGCGTCTTCTCAAGTGCGTCTTAAAAGCTATATTCCTCCTGAAGATATAAAAAAACTTGAGGGGAAGCTCTCTGAGGTTGCTCGTAAAAAAACCGTATCTATTGAAAACCAGGATTTTGAAACTGCTGCAAATTTTAGGGATAAAGAAAAGGAATTGTCAGCAGTTTTAAGGAGCAAAAAACAGTATTGGCAGGATAATATCAGAGTTAATAAAGAAACTGTTACGGCAGACGATGTCGCTCGCGTTGTATCATCTCTTTGTGGTGTCCCTGTTGCTCAGATAACCAAGGATGAAGCCCAAAAGCTCCTCGCGCTTGAAGAACAACTAAATGACCGTATAGTAGGTCAAAATGAAGCTGTTTGTGCCGCTTCGAAGGCAATAAGAAGAGGTAGAGTATCTTTTAAAAACCCAAAGAGACCTATAGGCTCGTTTATTTTTTTCGGGCCAACAGGTGTGGGAAAAACAGAACTTACAAAAGCTTTGGCAGAAACTGTTTTCGGTTCAGAACAGAATATAATTCGTTTTGATATGTCCGAGTATACAGAAAAACACTCCGTATCACGTCTTGTTGGTGCGCCACCGGGTTACGTGGGTTATGATGAAGGCGGCCAATTAACCGAGAAAATTCGCCGACAACCATATTCTATAGTGCTTTTCGATGAGATCGAAAAAGCAGATGCAGAAATATTCAATCTTTTATTGCAGATATTAGAGGATGGCATTTTAACAGATTCAACAGGACGCAAATGCGATTTCAAAAATAGTATAATCATTATGACATCAAACATAGGCGCAAGACTTATTTCTAAAAATGCGAAATCCATAGGCTTTCAGGAGGATAACGGTAACTCGAAATCGAATGATAAAATAAAGGAGCTTGTTCTGCGCGAAGCAAAGGATTTCTTTAAACCTGAGTTTATTAATAGGGTAGATGAGCTTATTGTTTTTAACGCTCTTACAATAGATGATATAAAAGAAATATCGCGGCGAATGCTTTCGGAGTTATCTTACAGATGCAAAAAATCTGGTGTTGATTTAACATTCTCTGATGATGTGATTGAAAAAATAGCGGAAAAGGGTATGGATACAGTTTATGGTGCAAGACCTTTACGTCGGGCTGTAACATCATATATTGAAGACCCGTTATCCGAAAAATTTCTTTCAGGAGAAATAAAAGCAGGAAAATCATATATTGCTACAGTTGATGGTAATTCATTTAGTTTTCAGGAGCTTTGATTGTTTTGCTTTCCTTCGGCAATACCTGAAACGACTATTCCTAAAAAACCAATTCCACAAACACTTTTTGCACATTCAATAAGTGGGTCTGTCAGTAAAAGTAATTCGTAATGAATCTTTGAATGTGTTGCTGTAAGAGTGTACACAGCAGTAAACAGAAGTGTATAAAACAATATAATTGTTATTCTTATAATCAAGCGTGTGTTGCTACCTAGTTTACGGTAGACCTCACACGCTTTTTTCACTATTGTCATTTTAATAATCACCAGAACAAGAATAAATTAAAATCCTATAAAAATCAATGGTAATTGAACCCAAAATGTTGTTAAAAGTATTGCATAACCATACTGTATTTGGTATAATTATATATATTTTTTAAACGAGGTGCACATTATGAAATGTCCTTTTTGCAGTTTCGAAGAAAGTAAGGTTATTGACTCCCGTCCAACAGACGAGGGCGAGCGTATCCGTCGTCGCCGTGAATGTATGAGTTGCGCTAAGCGCTTTACTACATATGAAATTATTGAAAGCGTGCCTATTGTTGTTGTAAAAAAGGATAAATCACGTGAAGTATTTGACCGCGATAAACTTTTCAATGGTATGATGCGTGCATGCGAAAAGCGTCCGGTTTCAGTTGATGTTATTGAAAAGGCCATTGATGAAATTGAAGCAGAACTTCAGAATTCACTTGATAGAGAAGTTACTTCTGTTAAAATTGGTGAATATGTAATGGATAAGCTCAAAGATATCGATGAGGTTGCATATGTGCGCTTTGCATCTGTATATCGTCAGTTCAAGGATATCAACACATTTATGAGTGAGCTTAAAAAGCTCCTTATTGAGGATTAAAATTATAAGGCTACCCATGGTAGCCTTTAATTCGTGGTAAGGGTTATGTCTGAATTTATTTGTCCTGTTTGTAAGCATAAACTTAATAAAAGTGAAAGTCAATATGTCTGTACTCAAGGTCATAGCTTTGATGTTTCTAAGGATGGATATGTAAACTTACTTATGAGTCAGCAAAGCTCTGCTAAGCGCCATGGCGATGATAAGCTTATGGTTCGCTCTCGTCGCGATTTTTTAGAAAAAGGCTTTTACAAAAGTCTAAGCAATAAGTTGTGTGAAACAGTAAAAAACTATGTGAATCCACATAGCGTTATTGTAGATGTAGGTTGCGGTGAAGGTTATTACTCAAATGCAATATCTAAAGTCATCTTAACGGATTTTTACGGTGTTGATATTTCTAAGGATGCTCTCAGGTATGCATCAAGGTCTATGAAGGAAGGGCAGTTTGCTGTAGCGAGTGCTTTTAATCTTCCTTTTGAAGATTCGGCGGTTGATTGCGTTCTTAACATTTTCGCACCATCCGCTTATAATGAATTTTATAGAGTTTTGAAGGAAAACGGGCTTCTCATTAAATCGGTGCCACTTGAAGAGCATCTGTGGGGACTAAAAAGTGTTTTATACGATAAACCGTATAAGAATAAACCTGAAATAAGAAATGAAGAGTTATTTGAACTTGTTTCTGAAACAGAAATTAAGTATGAAATTAATCTCACTGATTCAGAAGATATTCTTAATCTTTTCAGAATGACACCGTATTATTATAAAACGAGTAGAGAAGATGCTGAAAAATTAATTAACCAAAAAGAACTTACAACAATCGTTCATTTTTGTGTTGAGGTATACAGAAAGAGGTAGCATTATGAAATTTGAAAATAACTGGGAATCATTAAATAGCCGTAAGGTGCCTGAATGGTTTGGTAAAGCAAAGTTTGGTATCTTTATTCATTGGGGGCTTTATAGTATCCCTGCTTATGCACCTGTTAAGGATTACGCTGAGTGGTATGGCTACGCATGTAATATGGAGAATTGCCAGACAGAAGCTCAGGAGAAATATAAGGCTTATCATAAAGAGCATTATAATTCAAGACCGTATTATGATTTCAAAGACGAATTTACAGGTGAACGCTTCGATGCTCAGAAGTGGGCAACTCTTTTCAAACGTTCAGGCGCTAAGTACATAAACTTTGTTTCAAAGCATCATGATGGCTACTGTCTTTACGAAACACAGTATGCACCGGGTCTTAATTCCGTAGAATGCGCTCCCAAACGCGACTTTCTTATGGAGCTTAAAAATGCAATGGAAGGTACGGGTGTAAAATTTGGTGTTTATCATTCAGTTTATGAGTGGTGGCATCCATATTACCTTGAAGACCCTGAAAAATACGCTCTTGAGCACCTTCATCCAATGCTTAAAGAACTTGTTGAAAAATATCAGCCTCATACTCTTTTTACTGATGGAGAGTGGGAGCATGAAAGCTCAGTATGGCATTCAACAGAGTTTTTACAGTGGCTTTATAACGAGTCTTCTGTTAAAGATTTTATTGTACCTAACGACCGTTGGGGTAAAGAAACTCGCGGAAGAAAAGGTGGTAATTTTACTACCGAATACGGTATCATTGATGTTTATCTTGGTACCGAAAGAAGAATAGAAGATGTTGAACTCGACAGACCATTCGAAGAGTGTCGCGGTATTGGTTGTTCTTTCGGTATAAACAAGGAAGAAGGCTGCGAAAACTATCTTTCTGTTAAAGAGCTTCTTAAAACACTTTGCTCACTTGTTTCAAAGGGTGGTAATTTCCTTCTTAATATCGGTCCTGATGGTGATGGTACAATTCCACCACTTATGGAGGAACGCCTTTTAGGTATGGGTAAATGGCTTGAAGTTAATGGCGAAGCTATTTACGATAGCGAGGTTTACTTCAATAAAGCTCCCGAAGGTGTTTATTACACTCAGCGAGATGGCTTTATTTACGCAATAACCGAAAGATTCCCATCAAAAGAAACAGTATTTGAAGCGATTGATTATAAAGATAACTATGAAATTACTCTTCTTGGTAGCAATGCAAAGGTTATTACTTCCGACTGCGGTGGCAAATTAGCTCTTAAGGCAGATATCTGCTCTCCCGAAGATGTGAATTCAGAACACCTTTACGTTTTCAGAATTAAATAAATATGATACATCCAATTAAGCATTTTAAAACAATAACAAAACATCGCCATGTTGTAATAGTCCATTGCTTTAAGGCGGGTGTTTTCTGGCAAGGTCTGCGCCATGATTTATCAAAGTATTCACCGACGGAGTTTATTCCGGGTATGAAATACTATGCAGGCACTCATAGTCCTAATGAGACCGAGCGTGCAGAATTTGGCTATTCTCTTGCATGGATACACCATAAAGGCAGAAATAAGCATCATTTTGAGTATTGGACTGATTATAATCCAAAATCAAAGGTTGTTGAGCCTGTTAAAATGCCTATGCGCTATGTTGCAGAAATGTTTTGCGACAGAGTTGCCGCAGGCAAAATCTACAATGGCAAAAACTATAACGATAAATCACCAATAGAGTATTTTATGAAGGCGAAGGGAAGGCGCGTCATTCATCCTGAAACCTCAGATTTACTTGAATCATTACTTGTTATGCTATCGGAACAAGGTGAGGATGCAACCTTTCAGTATATCAGTAAGCTTGTAAAAGAAGATAAAAAGCAAAGAAAATAAATAATATTTAACTATTTTGTAAATAAACTTTTATAAGTTTTTGTTTTTATTGCTTTTTAGTGATGGTTTATGGTAGAATTTTTCTATAGTATATAAAAATAAATCGGCGGAAATTATTTATTTGAAAACATGGTTTTCGTCTTGGAGGAATTATGAAAAAACTTGTTGTATCAATGGTAGCAATTGTTCTTGTGTCATCTATTATTACTCTTTGTGGTTGTGAAGCAACAGTAAACCTTGATGGAAAAAATAATACAACCAATGTTCCAACAACTTATGAGGAGCCTACTCTTGTTGTTGAGGTTACAAATGAAGAGGGAACAGTTATTTCTACTGAAACAGTAACGATGTCTGCTCAGGATAAGGAAGAGGAAAAGAATTTCTATGCTCCTGTTACTCAATCAGGAGTTTCAACAGGTGTGTCTCAGGACCGTGTTCAGCAGGCTATCCAGAATCAGCAGAATGCAAATAAACCTGATACAGAAAATACAGCTCCGGATATTAATGGAGATACCGGTAACGCGCCTGCTCCTGTAGTTCCGTTTGTTCAGGATGATGCTGCTGTTCTTCGTTCAAATCAGTATATGATTAATGTTCGCCTTGTTGATTCTCAGGGAGTTGCCCAGAATTATAAGATTGCTAAAAACGGGAAATACTCTTCAGTTTCTATGATTTATAATGATGTTCCGATGGGCGTTATTATTGGTGGAGATATGTGGTATCTCCTCTCTGTTTCTGATAAAATGTATATAGAGATTCCTAAAGAGCAGATTGAGGAAAGCGCTAAAGACGATGAATTTGGTCAGTTACTTATGGATGATCCGTTTGACTTTAACAATGAAATCGTTTCAAAAACCACTGTAACTGAGGATGGTATAAAATATAATGTTGTTGAATACGATAACGGTAATAAAGACTACTTTATCGGTAAAACAATTATTAAAACTACAGCTGAAGATAACAGCGTTATGTATTACGACAGTGTTTCGCCTATTGCTCCTATGTCTCTTTTCACGCCTCCTGCAGATTATAAGAAAACAACGGTTACAGAGGAAAATGCCTCTGATATAGTTGGTGCTATTGAGCCTAATGCAGTTTCAGTCTCAGATGAATCAGATGAATAATAAAACAGCTTTAGTTACCGGTGGTGCTAAAGGAATAGGTGCGGCTATATGCCGTGTGCTTGCCGAAAACGGCTACAATGTAGCAATAAATTATAATACATCCCAGATTGAAGCGCAGGCTCTTAAAGCGGAACTTTCCACTTCTGCATCTGTGGAGATTTTTAAAGCAGATGTATCACTTTCCAACGATGTTGAAAAAATGTTTTCGGAAATAGAAAAGAATTTTGGCGGAGTTGATATTCTTGTCAACAATGCAGGTATAGCGGAGCAAGCGCTTTTTACGGATATTACTGACGAAATGTGGCAACGTATGATTGGTACAAATCTTACAGGCGCATTTAATTGCTGCAGGCGCGCGCTTCCGTTTATGATTAGTAGAAAATCAGGTAAAATTATAAATATTGCATCTATGTGGGGAGAGGTGGGAGCCTCTCTCGAGGTGCATTATTCTGCTGCTAAAGCAGGTCTTATAGGTTTGACCAAAGCTCTTGCCAAGGAAGAAGGGCTTTCAGGTATTACAGTCAATGCGGTTTCTCCCGGTGTTGTTGAAACAGATATGCTTAGTTCCTTTACTGAAGATGATAAAGCTGCTTTGAAGGAAGAAACACCGCTTAACAAAATAGGCTCGGTAAACGATATTGCTCAGATGGTGGCTTTTCTTGCTTCTGATAAGGCGGATTTTATAACAGGTCAGGTTATTTCGGTTAATGGCGGATATGTAATTTAGGAGTGTCGTTATGTGTAAAAGAATCATAAGTGTATTATTAACTCTTGTGCTGATAGTAACGTTTGCCTTTTCATCTGCTGTAGGTGCTAGTGCTGCAACAGGTGTCAGAGGTACAGTTACAGGTACAATGCAGGATACATCTGATGACTCAAGTGGTCCGTTAAGTTGGACCTTTACATATGACAGAACAAGAGGTTCTGCATCTCTTACAATAACAGGTAACGGCTATATGCCCAACTATACTGATGATTCCTGGTTTAATATTCAACAGGAAGTTCAGTGCTATATTACTAACGTTACGATAGGTGAGGGCGTAAAAAGCATTATGGAAAATGCTTTTATGTACGAAATCAACCTTACAAGCATAACTCTTCCCGAAAGTCTTGAAAGAATAGGCGATAACGCTTTTGCCTATACAGGAATTAAATCAATTCATGTTCCGTCAAAGGTCGAATATCTTTCAGGAACAATGTTTTTTAATTCACCAATAAAGGCGATAACAGTCTCTGAAGACAACCCATATTACAAATCCTTTGATGGAGATGTTTACTCTAAGGACATGAAAACCCTTATTGTAAGTGCTCCCGGAAAGTTTGTTGAGAATAGTTATCATAATTTTAAAATACCATCAAGTGTAAATGTTATTGCACCAAAGGCTTTTTATATGTCTCAGATCCGAGAGATAATTATTCCTTCAAACGTTACTGAAATAAGAAATATGGCGTTTGCAGGCTCGGCTATAGAAAAAGTCAGTATAGATGCCGGTCTTCAGATGATTTACGATAGCGTATTTCTCGCTTGCGATAATTTAACTGAGATTGCGTTACCGTCAACTATAACTTATCTTGGCTGGTATTCTCTCGGATATGGATATCAGCTCGATTTAGAGGGAATAGAAACGTTCCTTGATTCTGCAGGTGTGTCTCATGGAGTTATTACTCCCGATAACTGCCAAAATTATCTTGAGCAGATAGGCTATACTGCAGACCAATTTGTTGTTATAACTCCGAATAATGATTTTTCACTTTATGCTTGTCCCGGTTCAATCGGAGAACAATACGCAAAAGAAAACGAACTTGAATATTGTGCAACATATACCGATTGTTCTCGTTTATATACAGCAAGGATGGTATCTGGCGGAATTCTTCTTGAATGGCTTATTGCACCAAAAGCCTCATCTTACAGAATTCTCAGGAAGAATGTCTACAATAAATGGGAACCTTTAGATGTGGTAAATGGACAGAAAAAATATTCGTATATTGATACAAATCCAATAGAAAACTATGTTAACGAATATGCTATTCAACCATTTAATAGCGTCGGTAACGGCTATCACGACAAAGAAGGTCTTTCTTGTTACTACATAAAAGAACCAAAACTTCTTTCTGCTTCAGCCGGTGCAAATGGTATAACAATCAGCTGGCAGGCAGTCAACGGTGCATATAATTACTGTATTTATCGCAAAACTGCGGGAGATACACAGTGGAAGCTGTATGCAACTGTTTCAAGCTCAAATACTCAGTTTACGGATTCTGATGTTTCAGCAGGTCAGACCTATTCATATACAGTTTCTGCTAAAAATGCAACTGCTGAAAGCACCTATAACGCTACTGGTATTTTAAAAGCTTTCCTCAACCAACCAAGAATAGCTGTGTATAATGTGGCTGCCGGTGTTGCCGTACGTTGGGAATATTCAGGCCCTGCGGATTTCTTTAAGGTGTATAGAAAAACATCTTCATCAGGTTGGAGTCTTATCTATACCGCTAAGGGCAATGAAAGAGTTTTTGTAGATAAGAGCTTGACATATGGCACAGAATACTTTTATAAAGTTGATGTAGTGTCAGGTAATTTCCAAAGTAATGAATCCCAACCCGGTGGAGCAGTAGTTGCAATGCAGTCCCCGATGAAATTTACTGTTGAAAACAGAGTTTCCGGTATACAGGTGAAGTGGTCAAAGTGCGCAGGCGCAAAGGGTTACTACGTTTATAGGCGTACAGTATCATCAGGATGGCGTAGAATTGCTGTTATAAACAACGCTAATCAGGTATCTTACCTTGATACAAACACTCAGAGCGGTACCACATATATTTATACAGTTAAGTCATTTAACGGCAAATATATGAGCACTTATAATACAAACGGCAGACGAACGATTTTCCTAAATACGCCTAAAGCTAATAATGTGAAAAGCACAAACAAAGGTATGCAGGTAAAATATACTGCAAGCCCTAATGCCCAGGGTTATTATATTTATAGAAAAACTCCTACATCAACATGGAAGCTTGTGGGTACTGTTAAAAACGGTAAAACTACAACCTTCTATGATACCACTTCAAAGAAAGGGCAAACCTATACATACACCGTAAGAGCATATAAAAACGGCGTGCGAAGCAGCTATTACTCTTATGGTTATAAGGTTAAAGATGTTCATTAAATATGTTTTTTAAAAAGAAAAAGCCTGAGCAGAAGGGGTATGTTTATAAGCCTCGTCAGTTTGAGCGTGATGAAAAAATCGAAATACAAAAAATTGTGTCAACAATTCCTGTAACAAGAAAGTTGCTTTCTCAGGATTTACTTGTTACGGCAATCAATAATTTCGTTGTGAAGAACGTGAAAATCGGATCAACAGCCGCTCATCACGTAAATACAACTAAGCATCCGCAATTGTTCTTTCAGTCTATGAAAGAGTTGATCTCAAGTACAGAGGAGCTTCAAAAATTAGAGCCGTATTGGCGTTTTGAAGGCCATACTCCAACAGAGCAGCTTGAGGATTTGCGTGCAAGGAAGGATAAAATTATACGTGGTTTTATTTATGATTCCTTTACAAGCTTAGTTGAACAAATTGAAAAGACAAAAAGTCCTTCAGCGAAACAGAAGCTTTTTGACACATATCAGGCATCATTAATAAATAATATAGATGTTTGCGGTGAAGAAAATTTTGAGTTTTTCAAAAATCTTTGTCGTGAAAAACTAAATATAGAAGAATAAAGGGGATTATGAAAATGGCTTATCTTAGCGACATTGAAATTGCACAGAGCTGTAAAATGAAGCCTATAGGTGAAATTGCTGCAAAGGCAGGCATCGGGGATGAATTCCTTGAGCCTTATGGCAGATATAAGGCAAAGGTTGATTTATCTTACCTTAAAACTAAAGACACAGACGGCAAGTTGGTTCTTGTTACTGCTATTACACCAACTCCTGCAGGCGAAGGTAAAACAACAACTACAATCGGTCTTGCAGATGGTATGAATATTTTAGGCTACAATACTTGCGTTGCTCTGCGTGAGCCTTCTTTAGGTCCTGTTTTTGGCGTTAAAGGCGGTGCGGCAGGTGGCGGCTACGCTCAGGTTGTTCCTATGGAAGATATTAACCTTCATTTCACAGGCGACTTCCACGCTATCGGCGCTGCAAACAACCTTCTTGCTGCAATGCTTGATAACCATATTCAACAGGGTAATGCTCTCGGCATTGACGTTAAACGTATTACATGGAAGCGTTGCGTTGATATGAACGACCGTCAGCTTCGTAATATTGTTGATGGTTTAGGTGGCAGAATGCAGGGTGTTCCTCGTGAGGACGGCTTCGATATTACTGTTGCAAGTGAAATTATGGCTGTTTTCTGCCTCGCAACATCTGTTACGGACCTCAAAGAACGTCTTGCAAGAATCGTTGTTGCGTATAACTACGATGGCGCACCTGTAACCTGTGGTGATATTAAAGCTCAGGGCGCTATGACAGCTCTTCTTGTAGATGCGGTTAAGCCAAACCTTGTTCAGACACTTGAAGGCACACCTGCTTTCGTTCACGGTGGACCTTTTGCTAATATTGCTCACGGCTGTAATACAGTTCTTGCTACCAAAATGGCTCTCAGAACCGCTGATTATACTATTACAGAGGCAGGCTTCGGTGCAGATTTAGGTGCAGAGAAGTTCCTTGATATCAAGTGCCGTGCTGCAGGTATTAAGCCAAATGCAGTTGTAGTTGTTGCAACTGTACGTGCTCTTAAAATGCATGGTGGTCTTAAGAAAGACCAGTTAGGTGAGGAGAATATTGAAGCACTCGGAAACGGTATACCAAACCTTCTTCGCCACGTTTCAAATATTAAAAATGTTTATAATCTTCCTTGCGTTGTTGCAGTTAACCGCTTCCCTACAGATACAGATGCCGAAATAGATTTTATTATCGCAAAATGTAAAGAATTAGGCGTAAATACTGTTCTTTCAAATGTATGGGCTGAGGGCGGTAAAGGTGGCGTTGAACTTGCAAAAGAGGTTGTACGCCTTTGCACAGAAGAAGATAATTCAGGCTTTACATATTCATATGAAGACGATACAACAATCGAAGAAAAGCTTAATGCTATCGTAACAAAGGTTTATGGTGGTACAGGTGTTGAGCTTACTGCAAACGCTAAAAAGCAGGCAGAGTCTCTTGTTGCTGACGGTTTCGGCAATCTTCCTGTTTGCGTTGCAAAAACACAGTACAGCTTCTCCGATGACCCAACGAAGCTTGGTGCTCCTGAAGGCTTTAAGGTTACAGTCAGAAATCTTAAGGTTTCCGCAGGCGCAGGCTTTATAGTTGCCCTTACAGGTGATATTATGACAATGCCGGGTCTTCCGAAGAGCCCTGCTGCAGAGCGTATTGACGTTACAGAGGACGGCAAAATCACAGGTCTTTTCTGATATAAATATAACGGAGTTTAAATATGGAAAACACAACAGTAGAAAAAAAGAAAATAGTTTTAAGCTGTATTCAGCCAACAGGTACGCCAACTCTTGGTAACTACCTTGGCGCGCTTAAAAACTGGGCAAATATGTGTGATGACTACAACTGTCTTTATGGCGTTGCAGATCTTCACTCAATCACGGTGCCCACCTTCCGCGAGAATCCACAGCAGTTAAAGAAGAATACACTTGAATTGTACGCACTTCTTTTAGCTATAGGTCTTGACCCTGAAAAGAACATTATTTTCGTTCAGAGTCAGGTGCCTACTCACGCGCAGTTAGGCTGGATTCTTAACTGCTATACTCAGTTTGGTGAGGCATCGCGTATGACTCAGTTTAAGGAGAAAAGTCAGCGTCTCGGTGAGAATATTTCTGTTGGTCTTTTTGATTATCCTGTTCTTATGGCAGCAGACATTCTTATCTATAATGCAGATTTCGTGCCGATTGGCGCAGACCAGAAGCAGCATCTTGAGCTTGCAAGAAATATATGCGACCGCTTCAATGCTATTTACGGTAACGTTTTAAAAGCACCTGACCCGTTTATCGGCAAAGCAGGTGCAAAGATTACCTCTCTTCAGGATCCCACAAAGAAGATGAGTAAATCAGACGATAACCCGAAATCATATATCTCAATGCTTGATGAGCCTAACGTGATTATGAAAAAAATCAAATCTGCCGTAACAGACAGTGAGGCTTGCGTACGCTATGCAGAGGGTAAGGATGGTATAAATAACCTTATGACTATCTACTCTTGTTGCACAGGCAAATCCTTCGAAGAGATTGAAAAAGAATTTGAGGGTAAGGGCTATGGCGATTTTAAAACTGCAGTAGGTGAGGCAGTTTGCGCAGAGCTTGCACCAATTCAGGCTCGCTATAAGGAGCTTATTGCAGATAAGAAGTACCTTGAAGAGTGTATGAAAAAAGGCGCCGAAATGGCAACTAGAATTTCACAAAGAACACTTGATAAGGTAATGAAAAAAGTCGGCTTCTATCAGACAAAATAAAAAATCAAATTATAAAACCTCTGCATTGTTGCACAAAACGATGCAGAGGTTTTTGTTTATTTATACAAAAAATTTATAAATTCCCAAAAAATATGTTGCCTTTCAGGAATTTTGACATATATAAATGAAAGCAAAAAATTTAAAAGGGATGAGTCCGATGGAAAGATAAGTTCAAAATACAAGGTTCAATTGTAGGGCACGGATACCAGCCGTGCCGGTAAAATGATAATAAAATATAACGAAAGGATGAAAATAATGAAAAAAACTAAAAAAGTGTTAGCCATAATTTTAAGCGTTGTAACAATTCTTGGTGTGTTTTCCTGTTCAACAACAGTTTTCGCTGAGGAATACAACAGCTTTGTTGCAGAGCAAGAGTATCAGGACAAGCTTTTAACAGAAACTGTTGAAAACGAAAAAACTGAAGCAGAAATTATTTGCGAAGTGCCTGAAAAACGCGATGAGTTTTCAAAAACATATAAGCGTGCAGACGGCTCATTTACAACAGTTTTTTCGCAAACACCGTTGCATACATATGACGGCACGGAGTGGAAAGAGATTGACAACTCTTTGCAGTCAAATGGCGATGTTATTGAAAATGCAGACGGCAAATTCAATGTTGAATTTCCTGAAAGTATTTCTGAAGATAACAAAATCACCATTGAAAATCAAGGTGAAAATTTATCCTTTTCTTTAAATAATATAAATGAAAGCACCGCAGAGGTAGTCGCAAAAGAAGAAAGTGCCGATGTGGTAGAAAAAGACCTTAGCAAACCTATTTCAGAAATTACTTACGAAAACATTAATGAAGATACCCACGTGCAGTATATTGTTTCTGCAGACTATGTTAAAGAGAATATTATTGTAAACAACAAGGATAGCCTTAAGAACACATATTCCTTTAATATAGAAAAAGGCGACCTTGTTGCAACACTTGGAGAGGATAATTCTCTTAATTTCAAAAACGCACAAGGTGAAACAGTTTTCACAATACCCGCACCTGTTATGACAGATGCAAACAACGCTGTTTCATACGATATAGCAGTAAGCGTCGCAAATGAAAATACCGATATTCTCACCCTTACCTACACACCATCAAAGGAGTGGCTTGAAAGTAAGGATAGAGTATACCCTGTTATAATTGACCCGGTAATTAACGTAAATGATTCGGAAAGTCGATTTTTTGAAAATGCAGTTTTAATGTACAATGAAAATGACACATCATATGAGAACGGCAATTTCTATAACCAGGGAACAGGTGTTGTTATAAACGATTCTGTAAACGCCGGTGATGTTACAAAAGCAGAAACGTTGTTTAAATTTGATATGGCTATTTTCCAAAGCCTTACAAATCCTGAGCTTGTTGTAACAAACGCAACATATTATAGTGTAGGCACCGTTTCGGGAGGTAACCTTCTCGCCAAAGAAATAATTGGTGATTGGGATGCAGAGCAGATAACCTTTAGGGATGTTTACCCCGCGAATAACGCTGAACCCGTAATTACATACGGACCTGCTTTTGACTATTTCATTGGCTCGTCGAACGATTCCAATGAAACCGAAGTAGCGATAGTGTGCTTTAACGTTACCGAATTATTCAATAAATGGTTGCAAGGCACAAACAATGGCTTTGCAGTTGTCGCTGAAGAAAATACCCGAGCAGCTCTTTTGCTTGATGGACATATCGGTTCAACAGGGTTCAACTCCTATTTTACTATTGACTTTGTAGATACGAGCTGCGGTAACGACAGCTTTGAATACCTTACTCAAGAGATAGGCAGAGCAGGTACAGCGTATGTAAATACATTCAGCCGTAGCATTACAATGGCGCGTAGCGATATTTCAATGAACGGACTTCGCTTGCCTGTAGAAATTTCCTTTGCCTTTAATCCTGCTTTAAGGAATTTTGTTGATTATTATCTTTCAACCTTCAGCCCTCAGGAGCAACAATACCTTAAAATTTCTTACGGCAATAATTGGCTTCCGCTTAATATGCAGGCTCTGTTTTTAACCGGTGAAAACCAGTGGCAAGCCTTCACGGGCGAGGGAACGCTTGTAACCTTTAATAAAACAACCGAAACAACAGAAGACGGTACTCAAATAGTTTTTGAATCGGACTCAACAAGCGACTCAGGCTACGCCCTTGAACTGATTGACCAAACAAAGCCTGTAAGCGCACCAAACCTGCGCCTTGTTTCTCCCGACGGTAACGCAACGTATTTTAATCAAATAGGTCTTGTAAAAGCAATTTGTAGTGGCGAAACAGAGCTTACAGATTCCGCAGATGCTATTCGCTATACATATAATTCGCAAAACCCCACCAAAATTGAAAAAATAACCGATGGCGTTGGCAGGCAGTATGTTTTCGCTTACAACGCTACCACAGGCTTGCTTGAAAAAGTGAATTGCCTCACCGCAGATGGCACACAAATCAAGGCAGGTACAACAAATACCGATTTGTGCGTAACATATGCATACGATACAAACGGAAATTTAACAGGCGTAACATATCCTGACGTCAAAACTATAACCTACACCTATTCGGGCGCAAACCTTGTTAAAGCCGAAAATATTGATGGTTACAGTATTCAATATACATACGATACGCAAGGCAAGGTTACAAAGGTTGAAGAATTTGCGGGCACTACGGCAGGCAACCTTATCACCCTTGAACCTCTCAGCAATCGTCAGGTGAAAATAACCGATGCCTATACAGGCACCCAAACTCAGCAGTTCGGCAAAGACGGCAAACTCAATTACACCTTTGACGACAAAGGCAATTTCTGCAAATCAGAATATGCACCGTCAAATGATGAGAATGTGTATTCAGGCTCAGAGTGGAAAGTATCTTCTGAGAATTTCTTGAAGAACGGGTCGTTTGAAGAAAATTCCACATTGAATAATTCAAGAGGAAAATATTGGTCTAATAATTTTGAAAGAATTGAGTACGAGGATGCTTTTGGCGGTAGTTATGTATATCTGATTTCAAGTGATGCTGATGTAACAAAATATATTGAGCAAACAATTGAAGTTCTTAACCCTTGCTCGTATACTTTGTCAGCCTATGTTAAAAGTCAGGTTGCAGGGGAACTTACACTCAAAATTATTGCAACAGACGAAAACAACGAAATCGAAGAAGAGTTGTTTGAAATAACCTCTGCAGAGGATTGGGAACGTTTCAGTGTTACATATACACCAGATGATTTTGTTCCTGTTGAAATAACAGCAAGCATAGGCTTTGAAAATAGCAAGGGTACATATTATGTTGACGGCGTTCAGCTTGAAAGTGGTAACGGTACGGCAGAATATAACCTTGTTGAAAACAACACTTTTAACAATTCAGATGAATATTGGACTGAATCAACAATTATTGATGAAAATATTAATGGTGAGCTTGTTAAGACTGTAAAACTTGCAGGTGGTTTGCCAAGCTATAACGAAAATGTTCTGACCGATAATATTTCATCAATTACTCAGTCAGTAGCTATTGATGGCAAAAAAGGCGATGTTTATTCAGTGGGCGGTTGGTTCAAAGGTCTGTTTGACGATAACTACATATCCGATGAAATAGACGAAGAAGCACCGGCGCTCACAAATAGCCTTGCACAAATCAAGGTAAGCTACAGCTATGCTGAAACTGTTACAGACGAAAACGGCAACGAAACAACCGAGAACAAAACAGAAGAGTTTGCAGTTGATTTTGCGCCAAATAACAACGGCTGGCAGTATGCCGTTGACAGCTTCGCTCTCAAAGCAGATGTTACCGCAGTTGATGTAACTGTCATGGCAAAGAATATTCCTGCTGATTCTTGTGCCACAAACATTGAGCTTACAAGGGATAATGATGCCATCAGCTTCGGTTTTGATGAAGATACCGATATTGATACTTCAACAAGTACAGAAGGAACCACAGAAAACACAGAATCTTGCCCCTGCACAGATTGTGAAGAATTTGACTGCTCCTGCCGTTGCACAACTGCAGATGCTTGTACCTGTGTTCAGTGTAAACGTCGTGGTAATATTGAAGAAAAGAGCGAAGACGGCAAAGATGTTACTACAAAGTCCTTCGACGGTGAGAAATATATGCAGTCCACAGTTCACTATTCAGATGATTTAAACTATATCACAGCTGAAATAGACACAAACAATATTTCTTCAGGTTATGCATATAATAATAGTGGCGTGCAGGTTTCCTCTTCAAACGGTGCAGGTGTTGTAACAACTTATCAAAGTAACCCAATGGGTTATCTGACACTTGCAGAAGTAAACGCCACAGGGCTTACAGATAACGCTGTAAAGGCTGCAATCGGCTATGTTTACGATGGTGATACTCTTACAACTGTAAATGAAAATAATGTGCAGTACACCTATTCATATGATGATTGGGGTCAGCTGAAAAACATTTCTGTTGACGGAAATATAATTGTGAGTTACAATTATGGTGGAAATGAAAAACGTTCACAGCTTAATAGTATTGTTTTTGGCGATACTATTGGTGAAGATTTTACGGTTAAGTATTCATATAAAGACGGCAATATTATAAAGGTTGAGAAATATATTCTTGTTGAGGGCGAAAGAGATTCAGTTACATTCAACTATGAATATGATAATCTCTGTAACCTGACAGATATACGAGATAATGCTACAGGCAGACAGATTTCATATACCGAAACAGGTCTTGTGATTAGTGATATTAACACAAACAGGGTAATATATGAAATTGCAGATGTTACACCTGAGCCCGAGCAAACCGAAACACCAAACACAAACGAGCCTGTAAGCATTACTCAGGAAACTGCAAACGGTGTTTCATATAACCACAATGTATATGCAAGTGATTATGATAATGTTACTGGCAAAACAACGGAAAAGGAAGCCGTTGTGGGTGGTAAAACAATAGGCACACAAACTGTCAGCGATTGGTTCGGCAGAAATGAATCTGCTACAGTTATGACAAAGAACCCTGTTGATACAGCAGTTACCGATTTTGCTTCAATTACGTCAGGTTACGAGTATAAGGCAATTGGTGATGTTACCACAAATCTTGTATCAGCTATAAATAACACCATTACAGGTGATGGCACAAACGCCGTAAATTACGCTTATACTTATGATAACAACGGCAGAATAACAGGCATGTCAACCGTTTCAAGTGTTCAGCATTTAAGCGGTAATGTTTCATATACCTATGATGAATTAGGTCAGCTTGTTTCCGAAACAAACGGCAACACTACCTACCAATATGCTTACGATTCAAAGGGTAACATTTCAAGCCGAAAAGCATATTCGGGTGAAACGCTTGTTGATACAGATACTTTCACCTATGGTGCTGATGATTGGGAAGACAGATTGATAGGATACAACAACGGAATAATTACCTATGATACAATCGGAAATCCTACCTCATATTTAGGTGCTACCCTCACTTGGCGTGGTCGTGAATTATCAAGCTATTCAAAAGGAAATATACAGATTTCCTATAGCTACGATGTTGACGGAATGAGGTATAAGAAAACTGTTAGCGAAGATGATTCAGTAACAGCAGTCTATGACTATGTATATTCCGACGGCAAGCTCATACTTTTAACATACACAGCTAACGGAACAGCAAATACCGCAAGGTTTATTTACGATTCCTTTGGTGAACCGAGAGGCTTCATTCTCAACAATACATCTGCATACCTTTACCTGAAAAACGGTCAGGGAGATATTACTGCTATTGTGGATGAAAACGGTGCAGTGCTTCTTACTTATGCATATACTGCTTGGGGTGAAATAACCTACAGCGCGTCATCTATGCAGAATATGCTCCTTGCAGCAACACTTTCAAATGTGAATCCTTTCACATACCGCGGTTATTGCTACGATTATGATATTGATATGTACTACCTGCAAAGCCGTTACTATGACCCTGAAATCTGTCGCTTTATCAATGCAGATAGCACAGACTACCTTGGTGCAACAGGTACGCTCCTTTCTTACAATCTTTTTGCTTATTGTGAGAATGATCCGGTGGATTGGGTTGACCCGAGTGGGTGTTATAGTGGGAAAAATGCTGTAGCATATGCAAAAAAATGGACCGGTGGAGTTAATAATCAACCAAAAGCAAAGTTTCATAATCAGCTTTACCAATTTTTCCCTAACGGAGATTGTATGAATTTTGTTTCACAATGTCTATTTGCTGGCGGATTAGTTATGAATAGCAGTTGGTATAGTTATAGGTATAGTATACGAGTTTTGGGAAAGTGGAGGTATTATTACTCTATATCAGATGCGTGGTGCAAAGTTTCATCATTCAACACATATTTTTATAATTCAAGAAAGTGGAGTAGATGGATTACATTTTGGCAAACTTTGAACACATCTTGGTCCGATGCACGGAAAAGTTTTTTGAGAAATGCTGATTTAGTGACATTAGGTGCGGTCATTCTGATGGATTTCAAATTTGATGGAAAGACAATATACACACACGCGGCAATAGTTGTTGGTGTTACCCTCAACGATATTAAATATGCTGCACATACATCAAACCGTTGGTGGCAATCTTTGTGGCAAAATGTAGAATCAAAAACAATAGAGCGTTATATTATTTATAATGTCAATCCATATACGAAATGAAAGGGAATAACATTATGAGAAAATTGTTTATATCATTATCTATTGTACTTTTATTTGCAATATCGTGTGTTGTATATACTCGTTTGGGAAATCTTGATTATGAAATCCAAGAGTATAATTGTATCTGTGTGAATGACGAATTAAATATTTGGGCAAAATATAGTTTTGATTTATCTGACAACGAGATACAAGATATAATAAAAAATCCAAGTGATTATTATGTTATTACTATTGACGGAAAGCTTTACAATAATCACATATATAGTGTATACAATTGGTATATTACCGAGGAGAAATCTATGGTTGTATCAGATAATTATTGGATTGATACATCACCGATTGATGCAACTTTTCCGTTGGAGCCTTTTTCAGAGATTTTCACAAAATGTAGAATTTTAGTTAAATGTGAGGAAAATGAAATATCTACCATATGTGAAGAATTTGTTGAAAAGGATTTGTTGTATGGTAAAAGTGAAACATTTATAACACTAGATTAGCACAGGGGACGGTTCTCTGTGCTCACAGGAAAAAGATAGTTAAACCAATTCTCAAAGGGCAAGACGGGGGACGGTTCTATGTCTCGTTCCCGAAAGTCTTGAAAAGCCTATAAAATTAAGGTTTTTGATTTAAAATTTTAATAGGATTCGGGGATTGTTTTGTTTAAGAACAGCTAAGACACAGAACCGTCCCCCGTCCTATGTACCTTTAAGAACGAAGTATAATTATTAGGAAGGTTTGACATGAGCAAAAAAATTATTGTAATATTGTGCTTTTTAATTTCATTATCTGGTTGTACGCGTACAGAAACAATAAGTATTGATGATATGGAACCTGAAGATATTCAGGTTAAGTTGGAAATAACTGGTGGTTATGAACTTGCTAAGTATGATATTTTCCTTTCTAATGAAAATAGGGTTATTGCCTATGATGCACGGAAGGAATCTAAAAGTGCAACTGTACTTAGTGTAGATAATGAAGGCTACTTATGCATGTTAAAACAATGTATTAAAGAGTTACAGAACTGCGAAAAAGAAACAGTGGATTTTCATACAGGTTTTTCTGATATGTATGAGATTCATATGTATATTAATGGAAATGTTTATTCTTTTGAGTATGGTAATTCAAGAAATCCATATGCAAATATACTTACTGAAATAATGTTGTCATATTCTGATGTTGAAGGTTTGGAAAATGTGAAATCATATATTTCAACAATTAGAAAGAATTAACACAGGGGACTATAATACCAAGGTAACACAGGACTAACACAGGGGAGTAACACAGGGGACGGTTCTGTGTGTTACGATACTTTCGGTAAAGTTACTGCGCAATATCACCTTAAAAACAGCCTGTCTACTCCGCTTGGAATGGTTGAGCTTATTTTGAAGCAGGCTGTACGCCGTTTAGCAGTCTTCGGCTACCGAAGCTACTGCTACGATACATTCACAGAGCTTTACTACCTTCAATCGCGTTACTATGACCCTAATGTTGGAAGGTTTATAAACGCTGACGATACCAACTGGTAAGACAGGGGACGGTTCTGTGTCTTGACTAAATAAGGTGGAAAAGGTATATTAGTCTAGGGTGGTAAAAATGCCAAGAGCAGCAAGAGAAAAATCCGAAAGCGGAATATACCATGTGATGTTGCGTGGAGTTAATAAACAACAGATTTTCGAAGAAAAAGAGGATTATGAAAAGTTTATTCAAATTCTTGAAGATTGTAAGGAAATCAGTAAGTTTGAACTTTACGCGTACTGTTTAATGGGAAACCATATTCACCTTTTGTTAAGAGTAGAAAACGAACCATTAGAAACTGTTTTTAGAAGAATAGGTAGCAGATTCGTCTATTGGTATAATATCAAATACGAGCGACATGGACACTTGTTTCAAGACAGATATAAAAGTGAGCCAGTAGACGATGATGCTTACTTCATTATGGTATTGAGATATATTTTGAGAAATCCTGTGAAAGCTGGTTTGAGCAAAGAGCCAAAAGACTATTGTTATAGTAACTACAAAGACTATTTGATTGAGTCGAAAGACACTTTAACCGATACACAAAAAGGATTAGAACTCATAGGGGAAAAACATTTTGAAGAGTATGTCAATACTGATAACACCGATGTGTGTCTAGAGATTGAAACGAAAAAAATATGTCGTATAACAGACGAAAAGGCAAAGGACATTATCCACAAAAAAGCTAAATGTGATTGTGTTACAGAATTCCAAGAACTTCCAAAAGCCAAAAGAGACAAGCTTTTGAGAGTTCTGAAAGAACAGGGATTGTCTATTAGACAAATTAGTAGGCTGACAGGAACACCTAAAGGTGTTGTTGAAAGGGCGGTTAGAAAGGACTTTAAATAAAAGTCAAACAAGACATAGAACCGTCCCTTGTCTTAATTCGGTAGTTCTCTTCCCCCTTTTCTTCAGTTTGATAGAACAACTGTAGGGAACGGGTACCGACCGTTCCGCAGTATCACAGCTTAATAACATTAGAACAGCTGCTTTCCAAACAGGAAAACAGCTGTTCATCTTTTTTTATAATTATTTGAAGCTGATAAAATAATTGTTGTTATCAAGTGGCCCGCCTGTCATTAATTCAGGTGCGGCATTTTTTACGTGGGTAAGTGTTCTTATGAGCCCACCGTTTTTGATTTTAAGCTTTTTCACAAGTCTATATGGAAAAGCCATTGCTTGTGTAAATACTGAATAGTATGCAGTGCCTTCCGGGTGCTTGATAAGTGAACCGTCAAGAATTGAATGGAATGTGCCGAAAACTATATCGGTAACCTTAGTGTTGCCAATTTCCTTAGCGGCTTTTTTATCAATAGCCCTACCAAAGGATATAAAATTCATAATCCTTGCAGCTTTTTTTACTGTAAGCTTATCAAACCATTTTAAAGCAGGTCTTGCAATTAACCATATTTTATTGGCTTTTTCTTCAGAAACGCCCAGGCAGGCAACTAATGCAGAAAAATCTCTCTTTTCGTTAGTTACCGCAGCTTCAATAACCTTTGTAAAAAGCCTTGTGGCGTGGTTTTTGAGATATTCATTTGAATATTCCTTACCTTTATATGTAAAACTCTCAAGGTGCTCTGTTTTCATATCAAGACCATTTTCATATGCATCAATATAAACAATCGGGGCAGGGTAACCGCTTATAGAAGCAACGTTCATTTCATAAAATGGGTTACCCTTATCTGAGTATATCTTTCTCAGGTGCTGCATATGTGAATGGCCTGTAAACATAACAGGGAAGCCAATGTCGGCGAATTTCTTGCAAAGCTTTTCCCTATATTCAACTGAGCCTCTGCCGTTTATAACTCTGTCAAACTCGGTAAGATGCAGGTGATGATGTTGCATACCAAAAACAATATCACCGCGGTTTTTAGCCTCATTTGTCTGCTCTGTAATCCATTTGAAATGCTCGTCCGAATATCCTGAGCCGCCTTCACCGTTCTGGTCATCGTCAAGGCAGAAAATCGTAACACCCTCGCAAGGTCTTATAACGTAAGAAACCTTATCCTGATGGGTGTGGAATTCTGAAAGTGCTTCGTCAGGCCCGAAATCCTTGTAAAATTCATGGAGCTTATCAACAGCAACCGTTTCAACATCGTGGTAAATATTTTCGCCCTCGTATCTGCGTGGGTTGCCGTCGCAGCACCAGTCGTGAGTTGCGGTAATAACGTAAACCGGCTTCTGCTTTTTGAATTCATAAAGCATTTCGCGTATTTCTTCATGAGAACAAAGCTCGCCGTCGTTTGAAAGGTCGCCTGCAATCATAAGAAATTCAGCATCTGATTCAAGAATTTTTTTGAATGCCGCCTCAATTGTACCCTTTGAAGGTGCAAGCATTTTTTGGTCGGAGCCTGCTCGTCTTTCGTAAGCTTCACCGGTGCAACCTAATTTTTCAGAGTAATAATGAGGGTCTGCAATAATAGCAAATTTTGTAAGTCTATTCATAATTAAAAATCCATTCCTGCCGGCTGTGAGCCCCAAAGAATTCTGATTGTTGAGCCTGCACGCTTATATTTAATAGGGTTCAAAATAGAATTCATCTGTTGCTTTTTAAGAGACTGTAAAAAGGCGGTAGCCATAGCGTTATCTGTGAATTTAAGAGTCATATCCATTGTAATTGTGAAAGGTATTCCCATATGGAAAATCTTGAATCCTGTGAGCCACCAATGTTTTTCAGGTCCGCGTGAAAATACATATTGACCCTGGTTATAGAAATCGAACTGCATTTCAATAAGGTCTTCGTCATCAGCGCAGTCATACTGCATAGCCTTTGAAGGGTCTCTGTTGTAAAGACCTATTTCAGCGCCTGCAGTAATACCATACTGACCCTTCCATATCTGAACCATCCATTCTCTTTCGTCATAGAGAAATTCAATTCTTATAGTATCAAATACCATACCTGCAATAGGTGCAGCCATATCAAAACCGACATTGTAGCCAAAGTTTCTCTGCCATGGGTAGAGTGGTGTGTAGTAAATTCCTTGCGCTTCATCATAAGCAAAGCCTGCAGTCTCAAGTATCTGACTTGCTTTGTTAGGGTCAGTTGCAAACAATAAGTCCTGTATATCCTTAATCGGCTCTTCTTTAACACCTGTATTAGGCTTTTTTGTTGTTTCAGGTGATTGTGTACCTGAATTCTCTGTTGCATTTTGCTGAGTACCCGGAACCTTTGAAGGCTTCTGTGTCTGCGCCTGAGTAGGGGCATTAGTTGAAGGCTGAGTTGTTCCTGCAACAGCATTTTCTGTGGCATTTACAGGGTTGTTTGGAATGTATTGCAAGGTTGTGTCTCCTGCCTGAATGTTTGCAGTAACATCATCCGTATCCTTAGTAATAAGTGAACGGGTGAATTCAGCAAGTCCGCAACCGGTAAAGCAAATAATAATCGTAAGAGTAAGCGCAATGGCTGACATCAGTCTTGCAGCTTTTTTCATTATGTTCATCCTTTCGTAATGCAAGTTAAATATATACACAATAACTATAACACAAATTAATACAAAAGTCATCATTTTTTTATAATATTATACGAGATTGACAAAACCATAAAATAAGATATATAATTTATTAAATTTAAGTATATAGGTGATTTTATGTTTGATGAGTTGAAAAAGGTTGTTTGTGATGCAAATAAAGAGCTCCACGCCCATGGTCTTGCGCCATTTACCTGGGGAAACGTTTCTCAGGTAGATAGAAACGCCGGGGTTTTTGCGATAAAGCCATCAGGAGTGCCATACGATGATTTAACACCTGAAAAAATGGTTATTGTATCCCTTGAAGATGGTAAGGTTATTGAGGGTGATTATAACCCGTCATCAGATACACCGACTCACTATGTTCTCTATAAAGAATTCAGCGAATTAAATGCAGTTGTGCATACTCATTCTGTTAACGCTTCTGCATTTGCTCAGGCGGGTAGAGATATTCCTGCCTACGGTACTACACATGCCGATTTTTCATATACAGCCGTTCCTTGCGCAAGAGCATTGACTGAAGAAGAAGTTAAAACAGAGTATGAGCTTAATACCGGTAAGGTTATTGTTGCTCATTTTAAAGAAAATGGTCTTGAAACTCAGTCAACTCCTGCCGTTCTTGTTCGTTCTCACGCTCCGTTTGTGTTTGGTAAAAACGCAAGTGATGCTGTTCATAACGCCGCTGTTCTTGAAATTGTAGCAGAAATGGCAATGAAAACAGAAAACTTGAAAAACAATGTTGAGCCAATCGACAAATATCTTTCAGATAAACATTATTTCAGAAAACATGGTAAGGACGCCTACTACGGTCAAAAGTAATTGATATGACAGATTTTACGCATTTACATCTTCATACGGAATATAGTCTCCTTGATGGTGCTTGTCGCATTGAGGAGTTAGTTTCTTATGCCAAAAATTCGGGTCATAAAAGTCTTGCTGTAACTGACCATGGCGTATTGTATGGTGCGGTAGCTTTTTATAAAGCCTGTAAAGAACAGGGTATAAAGCCTATTATAGGTTGTGAGGTCTATGTTGCTCCGCGTAGCAGATTCGATAAAGTCCACGGAATAGACAGCCAGCGCTATCACCTTATTCTTCTCTGTAAAAATGAAACAGGCTACAAAAATCTTCTCAAACTTGTTTCTTCAGCATGGGTAGATGGCTTTTACACAAAACCAAGGGTGGACAGGGAGCTTCTCTCAAAGTATAACGAGGGCTTGATTGCCCTTTCAGGTTGCCTTTTTGGTGAGGTTTCGCAGAAAATTTTACAGCGCAATTTTGAAGATGCAAAAGGAACCGCTCAATGGTATAAAAATACCTTTGGGGAGGGCAACTATTACCTTGAAATACAGAATCACGGAATGATTGAGGAAAAAGAGGTAATTGAAGGCGTTATTGAGCTTTCCCGTCAACTTAATATTCCTGTTGTTGCAACTAATGACGTGCATTATGTTCAGCGTCAGGATGCAGATATGCAAACTGTTCTCATCGCTATTCAGACAAACAAGGTAGTAGGTGAGGATAACGCCCTTGAATTCCAAAGTGATGAATTCTATCTCAAGTCAGCAGAAGAAATGATAGAGGCCTTTTCCGATTATCCTGAAGCAATCAGTAATACTCAGGTTATTTCAGAACAGTGTAATTTCAATTTTGAATTTGGTGTAACCAAACTTCCTCTTTTTGATATCCCTACAGATGACCATAAAGCATATCTTAAAAATGAATGTGTAAACGGTCTTCAGAAAATTATGGGGGAAATACCCCCAAGTTATATTGAACGACTTGATTACGAGCTTTCCGTAATTGACGAAATGGGCTTCAATGATTATTTCCTTATTGTTGCCGATTTCATACGTTTTGCAAAGTCAAAAGACATTCCTGTAGGGCCCGGTAGAGGCTCTGCAGCAGGTAGCCTTGCGGCATATTCTTTGGGCATAACAGGTATTGACCCTATTGAAAACAAACTCCTCTTTGAGAGATTTCTTAACCCTGAAAGAGTAAGTATGCCTGATATTGATATTGACTTCTGCTATGAGCGCAGAGGTGAGGTCATTGATTACGTTACCCGTAAATATGGTGAGGATAGGGTAGCGCAGATTGTAACCTTCGGTACAATGCAGGCAAAAGCCGCGGTACGCGATGTTGCAAGGGCTCTAGGTATGCCTTACAGCACAGGCGATATTGTTGCAAAGCAGATTACAAGAGATTATAAAGATATTAAAGACGCTCTTAATAAAAACAACGATTTAAAGACGCTTTATAACAGCGACGAAAACATAAAGAAGCTTATTGATATGGCTATAAGGGTTGAGGGGATGCCTAGACATGCATCAACTCATGCCGCAGGTGTTGTTATTACCCGCGATGAGGTTTCAAGCTATGTTCCTCTTGCAAAAAACGGAGATCAGACTGTAACCCAGTTTACTATGACCGAAATTGAACAGTTAGGTCTATTAAAAATGGATTTTCTCGGTCTTCGTACGTTAACTGTTATAAATGATGCAGTTGAATATATAAAAACATATGAGCCGGATTTTGATATTTCAAAAATTCCTCTTGATTGTCCTGAGGTCTTTTCTGAAATGTCAAAGGGTAATACTGTTGGCATTTTCCAATGTGAAAGTGGGGGAATGACTAACCTTATAGTCAATATGAAGCCTGAACGATTCCACGATATTGCCGCGGCGGTTGCCCTCTACAGACCGGGACCTATGTTCTTTATTGATACTTACCTTGATAACAGAAAAAATCCTGACCATATAAAATACAGAACACCGCTTCTCAAGGATATTCTTGATGAAACAAACGGCTGTATGGTGTATCAGGAGCAGGTAATGCAGGTTTTCAGAACTCTTGCAGGCTATTCATATGGCAGAGCTGATGTTGTGCGCCGCGCTATGAGTAAAAAGAAGCGCGATGTTATGGAAAGCGAGCGCGCGATTTTCATAAACGGCTTAAAAAATGAAAATGGTGAATATATTATTAACGGTGCTGTAAGAAATGGCATTGATGCAAAAACCGCTAATGATGTGTTCTCTGATATGATTTCATTTGCTTCATATGGCTTTAATAAAAGCCATACTGCCGCTTACGGTCTTATTGCATACCAGACTGCGTATCTGAAGGCGAAACATCCCAAAGCCTTTATGGCAGCTCTACTTACAAGTGTAATTGGTGATGTTACAAAAACAGTTGTTTATATGAATGAGTGTAACCGTCTTAAGATTAAAGTTATACCACCACATGTCAACAAAAGCACAAAGAGCTTTGATGTTAAAGAGAACGAAATTGTTTTTTCTTTGTTAGGTATAAAAAATATCGGCAGAGCGCTTATTGATAAAATAGTTGCATCAAGAAAACTTGATGGTGAATTTACAAGCTATTGGGATTTCTGTAAACGCATAAGCGGACCTGAGCTTAACAGAAGAGCGTTGGAGTGCCTTATTAAAGCAGGGGCGCTTGATGGACTTGATATGAACAGAAAAGAAATGCTCCAGAATCTTGATTTAGCTATTGAAAGTGCCGCCAAAGAGAGTGATATGTATGCAGGTGGCCAGCTTGATATGTTTTCCGCTTTTGGTGGGGAGGCGTTTTCGAATACTCCTGTTTTTGCGGAATTTGCGGAGTTCCCGCAAAATGAACTTTTAGCATTTGAAAAAGAAGTTGCAGGTCTTTATTTCTCGGGCCATCCGTTAGAGGAGTACAGAGCAGTAAGCGAAGCACTGAAATGCCCTAAAACAATTCAATTAGAGGAAATAATTGAATCAGGCAGAGAAAAGGAAATAGATAACAAGCCTGTTAAATTCCTTTGTATTGTTGAATCTACTAAAAAGAAAGTTACAAAGCGGGATGAAACAATGGCTTTTTCTGTTGTTGAGGATTTATATGGTAGCCTTGAAATGATTGTTTTCCCAAAAATCTTTTCTGCATATGCCGCTTTCCTTAATTCAGGAACAATTATCCTTGTTGAAGGCAAAATTTCAGTTAAAGATGATGAGGTTAAGCTTATTGCAGAAAAAATATGTCCAGCACCTGAAAATGTAGAGAATATACAAAGCGTTGGGGAAACCGAAACATTATCTGCCGAGCCCAAGACACAGTCGTCTTCTAAGAAAAAAGGCGTTTTCCTCAGACTTTCTTCAAAAATATCTGACCGGACAGAACAAATCAAAAATCTAGTTTCTATTTTTGAGGGCAGTATGCCTGTGTATGTATATTTTGAAGATACTGCTAAATATGAATTCCTTGGAAAAGATTATCTTACAAGTGTTAATGAACCTCTTGTGAGAGAGCTGAAATACATTTTAGGCGCAGATAATGTAGTAATAAGAGAATAATTCCAATTAATATGGCTAATTTTAGCAAATTCTCTTGTAACTTGTTGTTTAGTGTGATATAATTCATGAGATTTGAAAACATAAAAATGTTTTTTGGAGGTACATGAAAGTGAAAACAATTGGTGTTCTTACAAGTGGCGGAGATGCTCCAGGAATGAACGCTGCCATTCGTGCAGTTGTTAGAAGCGGATGCGAAAGCGGTATGCGCGTTATGGGTATCCGCCGTGGTTATAAAGGTCTCTGCGAAGGCGATATGTATGAAATGAATCTTCGTTCTGTTTCAGATATTATCCATCGTGGTGGTACAATGCTCTATTCAGCTCGTTGCCCTGAATTTGCAGAGTCAGAGGTTCAGGATAAAGCGGTTGAGGTATGTAAAGAGTTTGGTCTTGATGGTATTGTAACAATCGGTGGTGATGGTACATTCAAGGGTGCTCGTGCTCTTACTCTTAAGGGTATTCCTTGTATCGGTATCCCTGGTACAATCGATAATGATATTGCTTCTTGTGAATATACAATCGGTTACGACACAGCTCTCAATACAGTTATGGATATGGTAGACAGAATTCGTGATACAACAGAGTCTCACGACAGATGTTCTATCGTTGAGGTTATGGGTAGAAATGCAGGTTACCTTGCTCTTAATGCAGGTATCGCTGTTGGTGCAACATGTATTCTTATTCCAGAGGTTGATTACGATATTGATTCATACATCATTGAGCGTATGAAGAGAACTCAGAAAACAGGTAAAGAGCATTTTGTTATTGTTGTTGCAGAAGGTGTTAAGGGGATCGACTCTGCTTCTCTTGCAAAGTACATTGAGCAGAAAACAGGCGTTGAAAGCCGAGCAACAGTTCTTGGCCACGTTCAGCGCGGTGGTTCGCCATCTGTACGCGATAGAGTTCTTGCAAGTAAAATGGGCTTCCATGCTGTTCAGCTTCTTAAACAGGATATCGGTAACAGAGTTGTTGCTACAAAGCACGACCAGATTGTTGACTACGATATAATCGAAGCTCTCAATATGAAAAAATCAATTGACCTTGAACTTTACAGAATCGCAAACGAAATTTCTATCTGATTATCCAGAAAATTCAATGATTTTAAAAGCCTTGCAGTAAAATTACTGCAAGGCTTTTTTGATTAATTTTACATTATTATTTTGCATTTTTTCGCACAAATTAAATTTGTGCAGGGAGGTGCAAAATGAATAAAAGAAAAATTTTAATGTCCGTTATTTCTATAACTTTAAGCGGCGTTTTGATGTTTCTTGTTTTTTTAACAACAACATTCAGAAAACCTGCTCAGGCAAACGTGAAAATAAATGGCGTGAAAGGACGCATATATCAGTTTAGTGAAAATATAATTGAAAAATTGAACTACCCCGATAACGATGGTAACAGTGATCTATCAGAAAAACCCAAAGTAAAGGTTTGTTTGGGCGGATATCCTGTTGGCTTAAAGCTTTATGCAGATGGCGTCGTAGTGGTGGATACAGAAAGTGTAGATACTAAAAACGGTCTTGTTGATACAGCAAAAACAGCGGGTATAAAAGTTGGAGACATAATAAAAAATGTAGACGGAGTTAAAGTTACTACCAATAAAGAGGTTTCGGATTTAATTGAACAGAGTAACGGTAAAGAAATGAAATTCGGCGTTTTAAGGAATGGCGAAAACATAGAATTATCATTCAAAACGGCGTTTTCAGAAAGCGAAGGAAAGTACAAAGCAGGTATATGGATACGAGACAGCTCAGCAGGCATAGGAACTGTAACATTTTTTACTAAAGAAGGCTATTTTGCATCTCTCGGCCACGCAGTTTGCGATATTGATACGAAGCAGGCTATTCCCATTTCTCAGGGTGAAACAACTGATGTTACAATTGTTAATTTTGTGAGAGGAAAAAGCGGTTGCGCAGGGGAGCTTTGCGGTTATCTTGAAAATGAAAAGACAGGAGAAATATACTACAATGGCGATTTAGGTGTGTACGGAAGGTTTAATAAGTTTAATGTTCACAGTATTATCGAAATAGGTTATCCTGAAGAAATAAAAGAGGGTGAAGCCTCTATATTTACAACAATTGAAAATGGCTCACTTCAGGAATATAAAATAAAAATAACAAGCATCGACCATAAATCGCAGGATAACAAAAATCTTGTAATAAAAATAACAGATGAAGCATTAATAAATAAAACCGGTGGTATAATTCAAGGGATGAGTGGTTCACCAATAGTACAAAACGGAAAAATCATTGGCGCAGTAACCCATGTTTTTCTTAATGATGCAACAGGTGGATACGGCATTTTTGCAGAAACTATGTTAGAGAAAATATATGAGTTGAATAGGGAGTAAGATGTTATTTTACTGGTGTTTGAATCTGCCTGCCAGTATGGTCAATCTCATAATTCTCCCAATAAATTAACTCACTGACGGTTACAAATTCGTAGCCGTCGGTTTTTAATTTTGTGAGAATTTTATTAAGTGCTTCTGGCGTGTTTTCTACACCATTATGAAACAAAATAATTGACCCATTCTGTACTTTTTGAATAACACGATTATACATTTCATCAACTGATAGCAACTTCCAATCTAAGCTGTCAACATCCCATTGAATCATCTTCATATCAAGTCTTTCACATATTTCAATGCTTTTGTTGTCGTAGTCTCCGCTTGGTGCCCTGCATAAAGCTGGTGTTTTACCTATAACTTTTTTGATTTCTTCATTACAGTTTTTTATCTCTTTTTCTACCTTTTCTGCGTTGACTGAAGTAAATAAAGCGTGAGTGTCTGAATGGTTGCCGATTTCATGGCCAGCATTGTGGAATTTCTTGACTGCATCAGGATTGTTTCTGACCCAATCACCAACGCAGAAAATAGTTGCTTTCGCGTTGTGTTTTTTTAATATTTCAATAAGTTTGTCTGTGTCTTCAGCGCTCCATGCGGCATCAAAAGTTATGGATATTTGCTTTTTATCTGTCTCAACAGAATAGATGGGTAACATTCTTTCTTTTGCGCTTGTTGTAACAGCGGTGTGGGTAACACATAAAGCACCGCCAAAGGCAGCAAAAAGAACTGCTATTAAGAAAATCAGACTAAGATTAAGTGATATAACTTTATATTTCAAAAAATCACCTCAAGGAAGTATATTCCAAGAGGTGATTTATAATTCTTAATATTCTCCGTTGAGAACTGCTTCTGCACAGCGTATTCCGTCAACTGCAGCAGACACAATTCCGCCGGCATAGCCTGCACCTTCTCCAGATGGGTAAAGACCACGGAGCCTTGTTGCCTGGAAGAATTCATCACGTATAATTCTTATTGGTGATGAACTGCGTGATTCAGGTGCAGTAAGCACCGCATCATATAAATTAAAACCATTAAGCTTTTTATCAAAGTCAGCAATCGCACCTGCAATTGTGTCAGTAACCTTTTTAGGAAGAATCTGACGAATGTCTGTTGGTGTAACGCCTGTAGGGCAAGAAGGATTAACCGCACCTAATTGTGTGGATGCTTTACCTTTAAGAAAATCTCCTAAAAGCTGAGCAGGAGCAGTGTAATCTCCACCGCCAAGACGGAAAGCCTTCTGTTCAATATCTCTTTGCAGATACATTCCTGCTAATGGGTGGTCTGTGTCAAAAGGTGGCTCAATACCAACAAGAAGAGCGCAGTTTGCGTTTTCCTTGTCGCGTGCGTATTCGCTCATTCCGTTAACAACCATACCGCCATCTTCTGAGGATGCTGCAACAACTGTACCGCCCGGGCACATGCAGAAGGTGTACATACCTCTGCCGTGTGGTGGGTGGCAGGCTAATTTGTAATCGGCAGCAGGCAAAAGGGGAGAATTCCATAATTTGCCATATTGAGCCTTGTTGATATGCTCCTGCGGATGCTCAATTCTTGTACCGACGGAAAAAGGCTTTTGCATTATTTCGAGACCTTTTTTGTGTATTAACTCAAAAGTATCTCTTGCAGAATGACCGATTGCAAGTATGAGTGCATCAGTTTCGATGTCGCTTGTTGTACCGTCCGGATTTTCATAGGTTACACCCTGAACAAATCCGTTTGCGGTAATTATATCAATAAGCTTTGTGTTGAATTTAACTTCTCCACCAAGCTCAATAACCTTTTCTCTAAGGTTTTTAACAACAGTTTTTAGCTTGTCTGTACCAATGTGAGGGGTAGCGGAATAAAGAATTTCCGCAGGTGCACCAAACTCAGCAAATCTTAAGAAAACCTCTCTGCAGCGAGGGTCTTTTATGCCTGTTGTCAATTTGCCGTCAGAGAATGTTCCTGCGCCGCCTTCACCAAACTGAACGTTGGAATTTGTGTTTAACTTTCTTTGTGTCCAGAATATTTCTACATCTCTTGTTCTTTCATCAACTGCGCCACCGCGTTCAAGAACAATAGGGCAAAGACCTGCTTTTGCAAGCGTTAAAGCCGCAAACATTCCGGCAGGACCAAAGCCAACAACTACAGGTCGTAATTTGAAATCACGCTTTACCTCAGGCATTTCATAAGCGTAACGCTGCGTTTTAAATGCCTTGTTGGGTAAAAAACCTGCAAGAACTTTATCTTCGTCAAGGTCAGTTTCAATTTCAACGGAATAAACAAGAATAATATTATCTTTTTTTCGCGAATCAATTGAACGTCGAGCTAGAGAAAAGTCTTTTATATTTTCTTCTTTTATCTTCAAAGCCTTTGCAGTGGCAGATTTTACTTCTTGTTCTGTAGCGCCCAAAGGCATTTTTAGTTCATTTAATCTAATCATAAATTATCCTTTTAAATATGCTGCGGCAGAGCTTCCTGCAATTCTGCCTGTAGTCCAAGCAAGGTGTAAGTTATAGCCACCGCAATCTCCGTGTATATCAATTATTTCACCGCAGAAAAATAAGCCATCGTTAATTTTTGACATCATATTTTCTGGGTGTATTTCTTGAGTGTTGATTCCGCCGCAAGTGATTTGTGCGCTATCAAAGCTTTTTGTACCGCTTATAACGATTCTGAAGCTTTTTAAAACAGCAACAATATTTCTTATATCGTTACTATGAAGTTCTTTTAATATTGCGTGCTTTTTGATTTTAGCCCTGTTTAAAACGATGTATCCTAATTTGATATTAACAATACCACCCAAAGCAATTTCGGTTTGCATTTCAGGTGCATTTCTACACATATCTGAAAGATGTTCTGTTAATTCGGTTTCAGTGATTTCAGGACATAAATCAAGGGAAATGTTAAGGTTTTTGTTATTACGGCAAAGGTGAGAAAGATTCATAACAGGAATTCCTGAAACAGCCTTTTCCGTGAATTGTATTTCACCTGATTCTGAGCCGAGAAGTTTGTTTCCCGAAAACAGTTCTGCAGTAGCTTCCGTGCGTACCCCTTTAAGATTGATTATATCTTTGTCTGAGGTAACAAGACCGCATAAAGCAGGGTAAAGGGGAGTGAAAGTGTGATTCATTACCTTAACTAGTGGTATGCAGGAACCATCAGAACCCTGTACAGCAGCGGCTTTTCCACCGCCTGCCATAATAACAGCATCAAAGCTTTCTCCATTAACAGAATACCCTGTTTTTGTTTTCTTTAAGGAAGAAACAGGAGTTTCGGTTTTTATTGTAATTCCTAAAGTTTCAGTTTTATTTATTAAAGCCTCGCGCATTGCAGAGCTTTGTTGTGAGCGTGGATAAATTCTACCGTCTTCGTGATATGAGAGGATACCAAGTGAACGGAAATAGTTTTCTGTATCTGCATAAACTGAGGTGAGAACCTTTTTGAGAAATTTACTTTCACCATAAAAATGACGTGGAGCAAGGTCTTCGTTTGTGAAGTTGCATCGGCCATTGCCTGTAACAAGAATTTTCTTGCAGGCCATAGGCTTTTTTTCGAAAATTACAACCTCTGCCTGAGGAAATTCTCGTTTTGCTTCAATGGCAGCAACTGTGCCTGAAGCACCGCCGCCTATAACAGCAAGCCTTTTTTTCACTATTTTCATCTCCCGCCAACAATGTAGGTGATTATTATACAACTTTTTTTCTTATTATACAATAACATTAAGTCATTTTTAGGGTTAATTTATCACGTAATAAATTTTTGTTTACAAATTGTAATTGTTTTGGTATAATTCTAAAGATATTTATAAATAAACTATTTTTGGAGTTTTCTATGAAAAAATCTTATCTTGAAATGTCTGCTGCAGAATTGCAGGCAGAGCTTGAAATCGTAAAAAAAGAATATGGTGAGCTTAAGGCTCAGGGCCTTTCTATTGATATGTCCCGAGGTAAGCCTGGTGCTGACCAGCTTGATATATCAGACGGAATGCTTTCTGTTCTTGATGATGGTAATTTTAAATGTGAAAACGGCCTCGATGTTCGTAACTACGGTATTCTCGATGGTATTCCTGAGGCTAAGAAAATGTTTGCAGATCTTCTTGAGGTTAAGCCTGAAAATATTATTGTAGGCGGTAACTCAAGCCTTTCAATGATGTTTGATTATGTTTCTCAGTGTATGTATAATGGCGCAGGCTTTGAGCCTTGGTCAAAGCAGGGTACAGTTAAATTTCTTTGCCCTGTTCCTGGTTATGACAGACACTTTGCAATCTGCCAGTTCTTTGGCATTGAAATGATAAATATTCCTATGACTTCTGAAGGTCCTGATATGGATGCTATTGAAGAAGCACTTAAAGATAAGGCTGTTAAGGGTATGTTCTGCGTGCCTAAATATTCAAATCCTCAGGGTATTACATTCTCTGCAGATACAGTTAAGCGTATTGCGAATCTTGATGTTCCCGCGGATTTCCGTATAATCTGGGATAACGCTTATTGTGTTCATGACCTTACAGATACAACAGATGAGCTTCTTAATATCTTTGATGTTCTCCCTGAAAAGAACAAAAATATGGTTGTTGAGGTTGCATCCACATCAAAAATTTCGTATCCTGGTGCAGGTGTGGCATGTCTTGCATCATCTGTTGAAAATATTAAAGAAATTCTTAAGAGACTTACTATTCAGTCTATCTCATATGATAAAGTTAATATGCTCCGCCATGTAAGATTTTTCAAGAATCTTGATGGCATTAAGGCTCATATGAAGCTTCATGCAAAAATTCTTAAGCCTAAGTTTGATGCTGTTATTAAAACTCTTAATTCAGACCTTGCAGGCCTTGGTATTGCAGAGTGGAATGAGCCAAACGGCGGTTACTTTATAAGCCTTGATGTTACAGGTGGCAGTGCTTCAAGAGTAGGCGTTCTCTGTAAAGAAGCAGGCGTAACTCTTACTAATGTTGGTGCAACATTCCCATATGGCAAAGACCCAACAGATAGCAACATTCGTATTGCTCCAACTTTCCCAACACCTGCTGTGCTTTCTCAGGCAGTTAAAGTGCTTACAACTTCTGTAAGACTTGCTTGCCTTGAAAATCTTGTGAAATAAGGTGATTTTATGCTTCGTATCGGCCACGGCTACGATGTTCACGCTTTTTCAGAAAACAGAAAATGCATTATTGGTGGGGTAGAAATACCCTATGAAAAAGGCCTTTTAGGTCATTCTGATGCTGATGTTCTCCTTCACGCTATATCCGATAGCCTTTTAGGTGCGGCAGCGTTAGGCGATATAGGTAAACATTTTCCGGATACTGACCCTGCTTTCAAAGGTGCAGATAGCTTGATTTTATTGGGAAGTGTTGTTGATTTAATCCATTCAAAAGGCTATAAAGTCAATAATATTGACGCAACAATAATTGCTCAGGCACCAAAAATAGCTCCACATATTCAGCAAATGCGCCAGAACATTGCTGGTGCTTTACAGGTTGATGTTGATTGCGTTAATGTTAAAGCAACAACAGAAGAAAAGCTTGGTTTTACAGGCAGAAAAGAAGGTATTTCAGCCCATTGCGTTTGCCTTATTGAAAAGTAAACATATTAACGACCCTTGCATATTATGTACAAGGTGCAGTAACTGCACACATAATACGGAAGGGTCTTTTTTATGAGCAAAAAAGGTATTAAGGTAGGTTCCGTAACGTATGCTATGAAAGCACGGGATCTATTGCAGAAAAATGGCTATAAAGCTTATCTGACCCGCAATCCCCATCCTTCTGAAGATGAGGGCTGCGGGTATGTTATTTATGTTATGAATTTGGATAAACGATGCTTTGATTTACTCAAAAGAAATAATATCGACATCAAAGGCACCGTTGAATTGGGGGATTTTTTGTGATTTATTTAGATAATGCCGCAACAACCTTTTATAAGCCTCAAGAGGTTAAAAATGCCGTTGCAGATGCGCTTACTTTTTATTCCGCGAATCCCGGCAGAAGCGGGCACGATTTGTCGGTGAAAACGGCCGAAAAAATATTTGAAGCCCGCGAGAGAATAAATGATTTTTTTAATGGATATGGTAGCGAATATGTTAGTTTTACTTTAAACTGTACCCAGGCTCTTAATACGGCAATAAAAGGGATCTTAAAAAAAGGTGATCATGTAGTTATCTCAACATTTGAACATAATTCTGTTTTGAGGCCTTTATATAAATTAAAACAAAAAGGATTAGTTGATTACTCTGTTTTTCAAGTTTTTGAGGACGAAGAAAAAACCTTGAATAGTTTTAAAAATGCTTTTAGAAATAATACAAAATTATGTGTTGTAACGTCAGTGTCAAATGTGTTCGGAAATATTCTTCCAATAAGGAAATTATCTCAAATTGCTCACAACTATGGTGCATTGTTTTTTGTCGATGGAGCACAGGGGGCAGGGGTAATATCAATTGATATGAAGATGCAGGGTATAGACTGCCTGTGTATACCCGGACATAAAGGGTTGTATGGACCTGTTGGTACCGGTGCAATTATTCATAAAGGCTTATCCTTTGAAACACTTGTGGAGGGTGGCACTGGTACAGAGTCCCTTATGTTAAAACAGCCTGAAAGTTATCCTGAAAGACTCGAGAGCGGCACGCTGAATGTTGCAGGGATAATGGGTATGCATGCAGGTGTGGAGTGGGTAAAAAGTTATGGCTTGAAAAAAATTCTCAACGCAGAAACCCTATTAACAAAAGAGATTTTTTACGGACTTAAATCAATAAAAAATATAAAGCTGTATTCGGAAGTATTTAACGAAGAAAAAAGGGCTCCGTTAATTAGTTTTAATGTTGAAGGGCTTCATAGCGAGCAAACAACAATGCTTTTGAATGAGGGGGGGATAGCTGTGAGAGGTGGCTTTCATTGTGCTCCTCTTGCCCATAGTTTTATGGGCACAAAACAAACGGGAACAGTTAGAATTTCGCCTTCTATCCATAACACAAAAAAAGATATAAATATTCTGTTAAATTTAATTGAAAAAATTGCATTTTAAAAGTATATATGATATAATTACCCTATATATTGGGATAAAATGTTTTTTGGCGATAAAATAATACGGAGGAGAGGCTAAATTGGACAGACTTTTAGGCTTTTTAGATAAGGTTATCGGTGCGTTATCAAGTTTTAATTTCACTTCAGATCTTTTAGATATAATTCTTGTTACTCTAGTTATTTATGAGTTAATTAAATTGGTGAGAGGTTCACGCACCTTTCAGCTTATAAAGGGAATAGGTTTGCTTGCCCTGTTATTTGCTATTGTTAAGCTTTTGAATATGGAAGCAAGCGAGTATCTTTTCTCTGTGCTTTTTGAAAATGGTCTTATAATTCTTGTTGTTCTTTTTGCGCCTGAACTTCGTAAAATTCTTGAACGTTTCGGTAGGCAGTCTATAAAGAATATATCGTTTTTGAATTTTAGTAGCGGTGTTGATTATGAAAAAACAGTTACAGAAACAATTAATAGTTTCTGTAAGGCTTCTTCTGATATGAGCGAAAGTAAAACAGGAGCTCTTGTTGTGTTTGAAAAAGAGGCTTCGTTGAAAGAAATATCAAACACAGGAACAATTCTTGATGCCAGAGCATCTGCTGAGTTGTTTAATGGTATTTTCTTTAAAAACTCCGCGCTTCACGATGGTGCCGTTGTTGTTAAAGATGGAAGAATATATTCTGCAGGTTGTATTTTACCTCTTACTCAGAATACCGGTCTTGCAAGCGAATTAGGAACACGCCATAGAGCTGCTATCGGTATGAGCGAGCAGAGCGATGCGGTTGTAGTAGTTATATCTGAAGAAACAGGTACAGTTTCAGTTGTTAGAAATGGTGTTTTGAGCCGTGATGTTACAAACGGCGAACTTCGTGAAATTCTTCTTGACGAATTTATTGTCAAAGAGAATGATGCAGAACAGCAAGCAAACAAAAAGTTTTTTGTTAAGCTTATGAATAAGGTAGGAGGGAAGAAAAATGAAAAATAAAAAATCTTTTGATTCCCTTTTTCAAAATGACAAGTTTACTTTGTTTTGTTCTTTTATTATCGCTCTTGCAATATGGCTTGTTGTTGTAGTATCAGTAAGTTCTCCGACAACAAGAGTAATAAAAGGTGTTAAAGTTACTATTGATGACGCTGTGCCTTCACAGTTCGGTCTTCATGTTTTCGGCGAAGATGAATTTACTGTAGATGTAACGGTTAAAGGTAAAAAGTATCAGATATCAGAAAGTAATCTTTCAAAAGAAGATATTTCTGTTGTGGCTCAGACTACTGCTGTCGATTCTGCAGGTGTATATACTCTTCAACTTAAACCCGAGCAGGATTCAGATAATGCGTCGTATACAATTTCAAATATCTCATCCAAAACCATTAGAGTTTATTTTGATACAGAGAAGACGTCGAGTTTTGTTATTGAACCACAGATTATTACAGATGGGTTTCAAATTGCCGAAGATGGCTTTTCTTGCGGAGAAATTAGTCTTTCAGATACATCTGTAACAGTTACAGGACCATCAACTCAGGTTAACAGAATTGAAAAAATTGTTGCCGAGGTTAAACTTGATAAAGCACTCACCTCAAATAAATCTTTTGAAACAAAGATTGTTCCCTTTGACGATGAAAATAAAAGCGATTTTGAATTCCTTTCAATGAATGTTGAAGATGTTGTTGTTACAATACCAATTCTCAGGGTTAAGAGTCTTAACACGTCAGTTACCTTTAAAAATGCACCCGACAGTCTTCTTCTTAATCCATTGAAATATTCAATTACCCCTAATAAAGCTGATTTCAACGTTCTTGTTGATGATTATGAGAAAACAACAGAGTATGTTGTTGGTTCAATAAATTTTAAGGAGCTTTCTCCAACAAGCAATACATTTACTTTTGATGCTCAAAATACTACAATTGTTGATGAAAAGGTAGATGTATTTACAGTTAGTGTTAATCTTGACGGATATACACAGGAGTATATGAAAATTCCTGTTGAAAAGATTAAAGTAAATAATCCTGATAATCTTGATTATAAAATTTCTGAGCTCAACAAGTCTATTGTCATAGTTGGTACTGAGGAAGATTTAAAGGCTATTACAGAAGAAATGATTACCGTTGTGGTTGATTTATCTTCAGCAACACTCGAAGATGGTGTACGGAAAACAATTCCGGCTGAGGTTTCTGTTAAGAGTGCTACATGTTGGGTTTACGGTGCCTATACAGTTGACGTAAGGCTTTAAGGTTCAGATAAATAAAATTTAAGGAGGGCAATTTGTTATGAAGAAAATATTTGCAATTATAACTATTATAGCATTAATAATATCCTGTTCAGGTTGCTCTCTGAATTTCTTTTCTGTAGAGAGCCTTATGGCTCCGCCTACACAGTCAGGTAAAAACGGGCAAGTACAAAAATCCTTTAATGCATTAATGAAGGATACTAAATTTCAGTTAAAAACTCCTGTTGCCGGTGATTATCAAACCTCTTTCGTTTTGGTTGATATTAATAACGACGGATTAGAAGAAGCTTTTGTTTTCTATTCTGATTCATCATCTGTAGAAAGCTCGGTTAGAATGGCTTTTATGGAATGCATTTCTGATAGCTGGATAATTACATCTGATATCAAAGGTGCCGGCAGTGGCGTTTACGACATTAATTTTGTTGATTTAAATAATGATGGTTTTAAAGAAGTTTTTGTAAGTTGGTCGCTTCTTGACAGTAAAACAACTAAGGTTGTAAGTGTTTTTGAGCTTGTTAAAGGCGATAATGGTGTTGTTTCTCTTAACTCTCTTGGAAACGAATATTGTAATGCTAAAAACTTTTTTGATTTTAACAACGACGGAACAGATGATTTAGTGCTTGTTTACCTTGATGATACTGGGGCAGTGCAGAAGTCGTTTTTGAGAATGTTTTTACTTTCACAAAATCATCAGTTTATCAAATATGGTGAAACGGTTCTTGACAGTTCAATTGTTTCTGTTTCAACAATCCAAAATGACGAGCTTACCATTAATGATGAAAGTATGGTGCGGGTTTTTATTGACTGTGCTAAAAATGATAGAATGATCTTTACAGAGCTTGTTTACTGGGATGGTGTTCAGTCAGTTCCTGTAAGAGCATATACAGATCCTTCTGTTACGAACCTGAGGAACGCATCAGCAAATTGTCGTGATATTGATAATGATGGACTTTATGAAATACCGGCTATCGTGCATTTGTTTGGTGATGAAGATACACTTACTGTAAAAACAGCTAATGATATACACACCTTTACTCTTTTGAGGTGGAATAATGCTATAGGTGATAAGAGCGGCGGTGTTATAACAACATTGCTTAATCCGCTCGACTATTATTTACTCTCGTTTCCTTGGGGGAATAGAGTAACAGTTAAATACGATTCTCTCCGTGATGGACTTGTATTTTATAGTTGGGATGATGAAAAGAAAGAAACAGGTTACGAATTGTTTTCTATTTCCCGCAGGATAAAGCTTGCGGAAAACGAAATTTTAGGTGAACTTCTTGCAGAAACTGAATATGGTGTTTACTATTATCAAATTACAGAAGCAGGCTATAAATTTGGAATATCCGACGATACTGTAACCGCTTCATTTATAAAAATTGACTAAGGCAGGATGTATTTATGAAAAAAGTACTTATTGCAGAAGATGAATCAGCAATCCGCGAAATAATCGCTATCACACTCAAAAGAGCAGGTTATGAGGTTACAGAGGCTTGCGATGGCCAAGAAGCAATTGATATTTATAACTCAAAAAACGGAACATTTGATGTTGTGCTTCTTGACATTATGATGCCTAATGTAGATGGTCTTGAGGTTTGTAAAACCTTACGTAACCAAAGCAGCACTGTTGGTATAATTATGCTTACAGCTAAAACGCAGGAAATGGACAAGGTATCAGGTCTTTTGATGGGCGCTGATGACTACATAACAAAACCTTTCTCACCATCTGAGCTTATGGCAAGGGTTGATAGTGTTTATCGTCGTGTTGCTATGAACACTCAGACTCCGGTTCAACCTGTTAAGGCGGATAAAATAATTATTGAACCATTTGAACTCAACATGCGAAACAGAACTTTGTATAAAAATAATGTTCTTATTGAGCTTACTCAGGTTGAATTTCAAATTGTTGAATTCTTCTTTGCAAATCATGGTAAAGCCCTCAGCAGAACAGATATATTAAAAGAAGTCTGGGGTGAATCGTATTTTGGTGATGAGAAAGTTGTTGATGTTAATATCCGACGCTTAAGAATGAAAATTGAAGATGAGCCTTCAATTCCTAAACATCTTGTTACCGTTTGGGGTATGGGTTATAAATGGCTTTGATATAAAAATTGACTATTTGGAAAGAGAGGTGATAAGTAATGGAAAAAAAAGGCTTCGATATAAAAAAAGTTTCAAAAATAAATGTAGACGAAGCTAAAAAGCTACTTAAAGAGCGTGAAGACAAATCTTTATCAGGGAAAAAACTTTTTGGTATAAATATCTCTAAGGAAAAAAAACTGCTTAAAGGTATTACCAGAAGGTGGGCAACAAACACATTACTTATTACGGCTCTTATATTGTTAGTGCTTGTTGTTGTAAGTATCTTGTTTGTTGTTCAATATTACAGGAACTATGTTGTTTCTTATATTTCTGACTACGCCAACGAAACAGTAACAACGTTTTTTTCCCCATATGTAGACGGAAGTAACGAGGTGTTTGAACAAAAAGCAAAGGAGTTTACTGATAGCTTTTCAGATAAATCTCGAATGGAAGTTCAGGTTATCAATAACGAAGGGCTTGTTGTTGTTTCGTCTTCAGGCTTTAAAAACAATGAAACTATTAATGATATGAAGGATGTTCAGGAAGCTAAACTTTCTCCTTCAGGTATATGTAAATGGTTTGGCTTCAACGAGAATGGGGAGCATATCGTCAGCGTTGCAATGGTTTTACCGCAAACTTCTGATGCTAGCTTTTCAGGTGCTGTAAGATTCATATCTTCGCTTAAAGCTATAGACAGGCAGATAATAGCCTTTACCCTAATTATTCTGTTTGTTTACGTTGTTGCTTTGTTTTTTGTTTCTCTTTCAGGTGTTTTCTTTGTTCAGACAATTGTTTCACCTGTTCGTAAAATAAACGATACAACAAAGCTTTTTGCTCAGGGTAATTATGACGTTCGAATTGAAACGGATGGTAAGGAAGATGACGAAATTACCGAGCTAGCAAAATCTCTTAATTCTATGATTAACGAGGTTGCTGCAACTGACAAAATGAAAAATGACTTTATATCAACTGTTTCTCACGAATTGCGTACCCCACTTACTGCTATCAAGGGTTGGGGTGAAATGCTTAAAGAGCTTGATGGTGAAGACAGAGAAATCTCAAGAAGGGGAACAGAGGTTATTATTAACGAATCAGAAAGACTTTCACGCCTTGTTGAAGAACTTCTTGATTTCTCACGTATGCAGAATGGCAATATGACGCTCCGTCTTGAAAAAATAGATGTTCTGGCAGAGCTTGATGAGGCTGTGTTTGTTTTCAAAGAGCGCTCAAAAAGAGATAATGTCGAAATTAAATATAACGCCCCTGAAATTCCTGCTCCCATGATGGGCGACCCTAACAGAATCAAACAGGTATTTGTTAATCTTCTTGATAATGCCTTTAAATATAACAAGCAAGGTGGACTTGTTGATGTCGAGGCAATTGTTGATGAAGGTATTCTTACAATAAATATTTTAGATACAGGTTGCGGAATCTCTGAAGAAGATTTGCCAAATGTTAAAAAGAAGTTCTATAAAGCAAATCTTCAGGTAAGGGGTTCAGGCATTGGTCTTGCTGTTGTTGATGAAATAGTAAAGCTTCATAACGGTATTTTTGAAATTAACAGTGTTGTTAATGTGGGAACAACTGTAACAGTAATTTTCCCTATAGAAAAAGTTCAGGTTGAACAACCTGCTTCTTTGATAGAAGAAATGATGGTGAGTGAAAATAATGAGCAATAAATCAAAAGAAAGTTGTAATAAAATCTCAGTAGGTGGTCAGGCTCTTATTGAGGGTATTATGATGCAGGGCCCACAAGGCGCTGCTATGTCGGTAAGGCTTCCTGACGGAACAATTGATACTGAAAAATTAGAGGTTAAGCATCTCAGAGATAAATTCAAACCAGCAGGTTGGCCAATCATCAGAGGTGTTTTCAATATGGTTGAAAGCCTTCTTTTTGGCTACAAGTGTATGGAAAAGTCTGCAATTAAAGCAGGTCTTGATGACGATACAAATTCTGAAGAAATGTCTAAACTTGATAAATGGCTTTCGGACCATTTCGGTCCTAAAATGATGGCTGTTATTACGGGTATAGCAATGGTTCTCGGTGTGTTTCTTGCATTTGGACTTTTTACTTACCTTCCAGCAATAATCGTTGATAGTGCTGATAAGTATCTTTTTAAGAATGCTCTCGAGAATATTCATCCGCTTTTTGAAGGCATTATGCGAATGATAATTTTCGTTGTGTATATCTGGCTTGTTGCAAAAATGCCTGATATCAAGAGAGTTTTTATGTATCATGGTGCAGAGCATAAATCAATTTTCTGCTATGAAGCAGGTATTGATTTAACTGTTGAAAATGTAAAAAAGCAAAAACGTTTTCATCCTCGTTGCGGTACAAGCTTTATTTTCGTTATCCTTATAATCAGCATATTCCTTTCATCTGCTTTGGTTGTTGCTTTTCCCAGCATTGACGATAACAGAGCAGTGTGGATGGCAGTAAAACTTCTTATTCTTCCTCTTACCGTAGGAATAGGCTATGAGTTTATAAAATACGCAGGCAAGCACGATAATATACTTGTGCGTGTGTTTTCTGCACCAGGTCTCTGGATGCAAAGAATTACCACTCAGGAGCCTACCGATGATATTATTGAGGTTGGTATTGAAGCTATTAAGGCAGTTCTTTATGAAGATACAGAGGAAACCGATGCTCAACCTGTACAGGAAAATGCGGAGGAATCTGAAAATTGAAAACGCTTTATTCTGTTTATCGCGAAGCAATAAAGTGTCTTCAGGATGCAGGGTGCGATAGCCCTGAATTTGATGCCCAACAGCTTGTTTCATATTGCTTTGGTTATAATAAAACAGGGCTTCTGATGAATTCGGGTACAATTGTTGATGATGTTAAGCTTATTCATTTTGAGGATTGTGTTAAAAGACGCGCTCTTCATGAGCCGCTTCAGTACATTATAGGAATGTGGGATTTTTATAAATACTCTTTTAAGGTAGGCAAAGGTGTTCTTATCCCTCGTCCTGAAACAGAGATACTTATTGATTTTGCAGTTGATAAAATCAGGCAGAACGAATATAAAATTGTTTTTGACCTTTGTTGTGGCAGTGGCTGTATAGGTCTTTCTGTTGCAAAAATGTGCCCTCAGGTAAAAGTATATTGCGTTGATATTTCAGATGACGCGTTGGAATATACCCGTAAAAACAAAGAGCTTCTCTGTTGCGATAATGTAACGGTTGTTAAAGCAGATATCCTTGATGGCACAAGCTTTATTGGCCTTCCGAGACCTGATATAATTCTTTCAAATCCGCCGTATGTTTGCTCTTCAGAAATTCCATCTTTGCAAAGGGAGGTTCATTTTGAACCTAAACTTGCTCTCGATGGCGGTGATGATGGTCTTGTTTTCTATCGTCAGCTTTCTGAGATATGGTATCCTCTTATAAACAGAGGTGGCTATCTTGCAATGGAGTGTGGCGAGGAGCAGGCTGACGACATACTTTCTATTTTCCTTAAAAAAGCAGAAAAAGGCCGTGTCATTAAAGATTCTGCGGAGCTTGACAGGGTAGTTATTATAAGAAGATAATTGATTCATTATATTGACCTTAAAGTGTCTTTATAGTAAAATTAGAGGAATAATTTATGATAAGTGAATTTTTGGACTTTATAAGAGGAGATTTAAGTGCCTTAGAGTTTATTCTTCAGTTGGGTGCGCTTTGTTTCGTGATTTTTTGCGCAACTCCGATTCATGAATTTGCACATGCGCTTATTGCTACAAAATTAGGTGATGATACTCCTCGCTCGATGGGCAGGCTGACAATTGACCCAAAAGCCCATATTGACCCAATGGGAACATTAATGCTTTTCCTTTTCGGTTTTGGTTATGCAAAACCTGTTCAGGTAAGAATGAGGAATTTTAATAAACCGAAAAGAGATATGGCTCTTGTAGCTCTCGCAGGTCCTGTAAGCAATCTTATTCAGTCATTTGTCTTTTTCTTCTTTTATTCTGCTTGTGTTGCAATTGCTTCCAGATCAGGCAGTGAGGTAGTTCAGTATTTTGGTGTATTCTTCCTTTTTGCAGGTTCAATAAACGTAAATCTTGCTGTGTTTAACCTTCTTCCTGTTCCGCCTCTCGACGGTTCAAGACTTGCAACTGCGTTACTCCCTTCAAAATATTATTTTAAAATAATGCAGTACGAAAGATATATTCAGATAGGTCTTTTTGTGCTCCTTTTTACAGGTGTTTTAACAACGCCTTTAGCTCTTTTATCAGGACTTATAAGAGGTCTTATACTTTTTGTAACATCATTACCATTTGGTTTATTTTAATATATAATTCAGGTGAAATATGGAACCCATTTCTTACAAATTAGAGGTGTTTGAGGGTCCTATGGACTTGCTTTTACACCTTATAACAAAGCATAAAATTGATATTTATGATATTCCTATTCTTCAGCTTGTGGAGCAGTATGTTGCATATGTCCGCGAGATGCAGGAAGAAAATATGGATGTTGCAAGCGAGTTTCTCGAAATGGCAGCTCGTCTTGTATACATAAAAACAGTTTCTCTTCTTCCTGTTTATGAAGAAGCAGAGGAACTAAAGAATCAACTTCGTGATGAACTTATTGAATATCGTGATTGCAAGATTCTTGCGGGTAAGCTTTCTCAGATGACAGAGGGCTTTAATTACTCTGTTCGTGAGTTTGCTGAGAATGTTTCCCCTGATATGTCATATAAAAGGCTTCACGAGCCGGATGAATTACTTTCTGCATATTCAGTTGCTGCAGGCAAAAAGTTAAGGCGCCTGCCTCCACCTATAGATACATTTAAAGCCATTGTTACACGCAAAATTGTTTCTGTTGGCTCCAAAATTGAATCTATTGTTACATCACTGAAAAAGAAAAGAAAAACAAAGCTTTTTGATATATATAAACAAGCTCAATCCCGTTCTGACCTTATTGCCGCGTTTTTAGCTGTTTTGGAACTTGCCAAAAATAAAACAATTTATGTTTCAGGTGAGGGTGAAGATATACAAATTGAGCTTTTGGAAGGAAATGAAGATTCTTGATTAACGAAAAACAAGTTGCAATGGTTGAAGCCGTGCTTTTTGCGGCGGCAGAACCTATTGAATACACAAAGCTTGCATCTGTTTTAGGTATGGATGATGAACAGATTTTACTTGTAATGGATGAATTAAATAATAAATATAGCGCAGACAACTGCGGCATATGTCTTTTACAGCTTGATACAAAATATCAGCTTTGCAGTAAAAAAGAGTTTGTTGAAGCAGTAAGAGATGTGCTTGATTTAAAGAGAAATACACCACTTTCTCAGGCAGCTTTTGAGGTTCTTGCGATTATTGCGTATAATCAGCCGATTACAAAGCCATATATTGAACAGATTCGTGGCGTTGATTGCTCAGGTGTTGTTAATACCCTTTGTCAGAGAGGTCTCGTTGAAGAAAAGGGAAGGCTTGAGGTTCCCGGAAGACCTGTTCTTTATGGTACAACTTCAGACTTTTTAAGATGCTTCTCTCTTAATAGTCTTGATGACCTTCCTGAGCTTCCTGAGGGCGATAAAGAAATTCTTATGTCTGATGTTGATAATGGTCAGCTTTCGCTTTTTGACGATGTTGCGGACGATGCTGACGAAGAACCAACAGAAGAATAAGAAGATTTGTAAAAATAAGGAGTGGTACAGTGCTTGCTTTATACATAATTCTTGGTATCATTCTTTTGTTTGTTGTTTTGTTTTCAATGCGACTTACCGTTATAATTGATTATGCAGAAAAAACAGTGGTTACAATAAAATATCTTTTCGTTAAACTTACTGTGTTTGATTCGTCAAAACCCAAGAAGGAAAAGAAATCGAAAAAAGAAAAAAAGCCCGCAAAGGAAGAACCACCTGCAGAAAATACAACTGCAGAGGAAGCTCCGAAGCAGGAGAAAGCAAAACCAAAAACAAAAGGCAACAGTCTTTTTAAGCAGATATACCTTGACCATGGTTATGATGGAATTGTAAAAATGCTTAATGCCATAGGTAATTCACTTGGCGGATTTTTTGGCAAACTGTATAAAACAGTTGTCTTCGATGAACTTTATGTTTCTATGATTACCGCAGGTAGTGATGCGGCAGATACTGCTATAAAGCATGGTAAACTCTGTGCGTGGGCATATCCTGTTTTAGGTAAGCTTGTTTCAACAAGTAAGGTTAAAAAATATGATTTTGACTTTAGTCCTGATTTTCTTGCACAGAAAAGTGAAGCAAGTGCATATGTAAGGCTTCACATAACACCAATACATATAACAAATGGTGTAATTGTGCTTGCGCTTCAGTTAGTATTTAAGGTTCTCTTCAAGATTCTTTTCTCCAAGAAAAAGAGTGATAAAAGTAAGGTTATTATTGCCGAATATGCAACACAGGTTGACGAATCGGCTGAAAATACAAATAATTTAACAAATATAAATAAGGATGGTGCTTCAAATGAGTGAAAAATCAGCAAACGGCATTCTCAGAACAACAATTGAAAAGGTAAGAGACTTAGTTGATGTCAGCACAATTATCGGCGACCCAATTAACCTTCCTGACGGTTTAACAATTATCCCTGTTTCAAAGGTTACATACGGCTTTGCATCAGGTGGTTCTGATTTCCCATCAAAAAACAATGTTGAGCTTTTTGGTGGCGCAGGTGGTGCAGGTATAACAATTAACCCTGTTGCTTTCCTTGTTGTTAAAGATGGCGATGTAACAATTAAACACATCGTTTCAGGCGATAATGCAGTTGAAAGAGCAGTAAGCCTTGTTCCTGAAATGTTTGATAAGGTTGCAAACCTTGCAAAGAAAAAGGATAACGCAGCTGAAGAAGTAGTTTCTGAATAATTATAAACTGACTACCCGCATATATATGTTTGAGGGTGGTGGTCATTTTGTGGTTTAAATTTATCAGTTGTTTCTTGTGTTGTTGCTTTGTTTCAAATCTTTTTGTATTTAAAGTCAATGCAACAGGTGTTTCTGTTTCGGCAAGGTCTGCAATTGTTATGGTTGCCGCCACAGGCGAAGTTCTGTTTTCTAAAAACGAGAGAGAAAAGCGCGGTGTGGCAAGCACAACTAAAATAATGACGGCTGTTGTTGCTTTAGAAAACGCCAATCTTGCAGACAAAGTCATTGCGTCAGAAACTGCTATAACAGTTGAGGGTACTTCAATAGGCTTGCAAAAGGGTAATGAAGTGAATCTTCATACTCTTTTGTATGGTATGCTTCTTGAAAGCGGAAATGATGCTGCTAATGTTACGGCGGAGCTGGTTTCAGGTGATAAAATTGCTTTTGCAGAGCTTATGAATGATAAAGCAAAGCAATTGGGTATGTTTGATACATCTTTCAAGAATCCGTCAGGCTTACCGGAAAAGGACCATTATTCTACAGCTTACGATATGGCTCTTTTAGGTAGCTATGCTGTTAAGAACCCTGTGTTCAGAAGTATTTGTTCTTCAAAAAGATATACAGCAGAAATCAGCAATCCAACACACGAAACCACACTTTATAACCACAATAAATTACTGAATAAATATGATGGCGCTTTTGGTATTAAAACAGGATTTACTAAAGCGGCAGGGCGTTGTCTTGTTTCTGCAGTGGAAAGAGAAGGAATAACTCTTGTTGCAGTAACCCTTAACGCCTATGATGATTGGAATGACCATATAAAGCTATATGATTATTGTTTTGGCTTGCTATCGGTAAATGAAATCGATTTATCAATGGCTGTTTCTGATATAGCAGTGGTGAATTCAAAAAAGTCTACCATATCTCTCAGGTTATTGAAAAACCTATATGTCCCATATTATAAAACAATTCCCGAATATGAGATTACTTATTATATTCCGCGTTTTGTTTATGCAGGAATAAGAAAAGGTGATTATATAGGTTGGGCAGAGGTTTATACAAAGAGTGGTATGCTCGTAGATAAGATATTTATTGTTGCAGGGGAAAGTGCTCCTGTTATGCAAACAAATTTTATAGAAAAGGACCGTCGTTGAGACGGACGTGAAATATGGCACAGGAAAGATTACAAAAGTTTTTATCAGAATGCTCCGTTGCTTCCCGCAGAAAATCGGAGGAGCTTATAAGAGAGGGCAAAGTAAGGGTTAATGGCAAAATTGCTCAGATAGGCGATAAAATTGACCCAAAAAAAGATACTGTAACAGTAAGCGGAAAAAAGGTTGTTGCAGTTAAGCAGAAATATTACATTATGCTTAATAAGCCGCGAGGATACGTTACGACAATGAGCGATGAACTTGGCAGAAAATGCGTTGCAGAGCTTGTTCAGGATGTTGGTGCTCCGGTTTATCCCGTAGGAAGGCTTGATAAAGATTCCGAAGGTCTTCTTCTTTTAACAAACGATGGTGAATTTGCTAATGCGGTAATGCATCCGAGAAAGCATATTCCAAAAACATATCGTGTTACGGTTCGTTCTAATATAAATGATGCTCAGGTTGAAAAACTTGAAAACGGAATTGATATTGAAGGTGATGGCAGAGATACATTACCTGCAAGTGTTCGCATTATTGAAAAAAGCGCAGAAAGAAGTGTTTTTGAAATTACAATTTACGAAGGCAGAAACAGGCAGATTCGTAAAATGTGCGAGCAGGTAAGTCTTGATGTTATAAGACTTAAAAGAAATTCTGTTGGCTCAGTTAAATTAGGTATGCTTAAAGTGGGCAAATGGCGCGAACTTACAGAGGATGAAGTGCATCGTCTTCAGGTTCAGTAATAAATATTAAAATTTAAGGATTTGTAGTTATGGTAAGAAGTATGACAGGCTTTGGCAGAGCACAGGCATCTGTTGAAGGTTATAATATCACTGTTGAAATCCGCAGCGTGAATCATCGCTATTTTGAGTTTTACGCAAAACTTCCTCGTACATATTCATTTCTTGAGGAAAAAGTTAAAGCTCTTCTTTCAACAGGTATCTCAAGAGGTAAGGTTGAGTGTTCAATTCAGCTTGAGGCAACAGCTGATGAAAGCGTAGTTGTTTCTGTTAATGAGCCTCTTGCGAAGGGTTATGTTGATGCAGTTAAAGAAATTTCCGAGAAATTCGGTATATCAGAGGATTTAACCGCTCTTTCAGTAGCAAGATTTTCTGATGTTTTGTCAATTTCAAAAGCTCCTGTTGATGAGGATGAGCTTTGGGCGAAGGTTTCACCAGTTGTAAGCGAAGCTCTTGCAGGTTTTGTATCAATGAGAGAAACCGAAGGTAAACGACTCAGCGAAGACGTTCTTTCAAGAGCAGATACAATTTTAAGTAATGTTTCATACATTGAAGAGCGTTCTCCTGAAACAGTAAAGCTTTATTCTGAAAAGCTTCTTGAAAGAATGAAGAATGTTCTCGGTGATACTCAGATTGATGAAACAAGAATTCTTACAGAAGCTGCTATTTATGCAGATAAAATTGCTGTTGCAGAAGAAACTGTAAGGCTCAGAAGCCATATTGACCAGCTTCATGAAATGCTCGCATCTGATGAAGCGGTAGGTAGAAAGCTTGATTTCCTTATTCAAGAAATTAATCGTGAGGCAAACACAATCGGCTCAAAAGCTCAGGATGTTGACATAGCTCGCAGAGTTATTGATATTAAGGCCGAGGTTGAAAAAATAAGAGAGCAAATTCAGAATATAGAGTGATTTTATATGAAACTTGTTAATATTGGTTTTGGTAATCTTATCAATGCCGACAGAGTCATTGCCGTTATAAGTCCCGAATCTGCACCTGCCAAAAGAATGATTCAGGAGTGCAGAGAAAGAGCACAGCTTATTGACGCTACTCACGGCAGAAAAACAAAAACAGTTATAATTACAGATAGTGATAATGTTGTGTTATCATTTCTTGGTGCGGAGCAACTTTTGCAACGCTTCGAGGCAGAAAAAGGAGGTCAGGAGTTTGGCTTTGGAGAATAAAGGTCTTTTGATAGTTCTTTCAGGTCCTTCAGGCTCAGGTAAGGATACTGTTCTTGCAGAACTTCGTAAAAGAGATTTAAATATGAAGCAGTCAATTTCAATGACAACCCGTCCAATGCGTGATGGTGAAGTTGATGGCGTTGACTATTGGTTTACAGATGTTCCTACCTTTGAAAAAAACATTGAGGAAGGCTACTTCCTTGAATATGTTAAATATGGCGATAACTATTACGGCACTCCCCAAAAGAAAATAGAAGAGCTTATTGAAGAAGGCTATAATGTTTTTCTTAAAATAGAGGTTGAGGGTGCAGGTAATGTTCGTAAAGCTTTTCCCGAGTCAGTATCAGTATTTATCATACCTCCATCAATAGAGGCTCTTAAAAGTCGTTTGAAGGGTAGAGGTACTGAATCCGAGGAAACATACAAAAAACGTCTTGAAATTGCTCAGGACGAGCTCTTAAGAGCAAAAGAATATGACTATATTGTTATTAACGATGACCTTTCCAAATGTGCAGACGATATTTGTGCAATTATCAGTGCAGAAAACTCACGTTGCAACAAAATGATAGGCTTAGTTGATAATATGGGTAATAAATAATTTAAACCGAAAGGAAATAATAATTATGCTTAATCAGGATCTTTCAAAAGTTCTTAAAGGACACATCAGCCGTTACTCTCTCGTAACAGCAACTGCGAAGAGAGCTCGCGCTATTTCAGACAAAAATCTCGAAGATAAGGTTATCTCAACAGAGAAACCTGTAAGCGTTGCTCTTAATGAGTTCCTTAACGAAGAGTACAAAATTATCGAACCAGACGAAATCGCAAATATCTGACTATGGGTGAATCCGCTTATTTTGCACTTGTTGCCGTTGAAGGTCTTGTGTATCATTTTGATGCACCGTATTCATATAAAATTCCCTTCGAACTTGAATCTAAAGCCGTAGCGGGATGTAGGGTAATGGTGCCTTTCGGCAACGCAAACAAGAAAAAACAAGGGCTTATACTGTCTGTGAAGCCACTTTTTGAGGCTGAAAACGTAGAAAAACTCAAATCAATAACTTCGGTGTTAGATGATGCACCGCTTTTTGATGAAGAAATGCTTTCTCTCGTTATATGGCTCAAAGAGAATACTTTTTGTACGCTTTTCGAGGCGGCAAGGTCAATGCTTCCTGCGGGTATAGGTCTTAGTTATGTTGTTTCCTATGTAGCAAATGATGCGGATTTTTCTGTTATTGATAAACTTGATTTTGATGAAAAAAGAGTATATGAATATCTGAAAAATCAAGGGAAATATGTAAAAAAAGAAAAAATTTGTTCGGATTTAGGCTTTGCTACAGATTCTGATATCTTTCAGAAACTGGAGAAAAAGGGTATTTTGCTTTCTAATGTAGATACAAAGCGTAAAACCGGAGATTTAACAGTAAAAAATGTGCGCCTTGCAATATCCGAGGAAGAAGCAGAGGAAAAGTGTAAATCATTAACCGCAAAGCAGAAAAGTGTAACAAATATTCTTATTGATATTGGCGGAGCGTCCGTAAAAGAGGTTTGTTATTTTTGCGGTGTTACTCCTGCAGTTGTTACTGCCCTTGAAAAGAAAGGGATCGTTCAACTTTTTGATAGCGAAATATATCGTAAACCACGATATGAAGTGAAGAGTAAAAAAGCTGAATCACCAAGCCTTACGGATTCTCAGAGTAAGGCATATAATGAACTTCTTTCAAAGTACAAGGAAAATAGTCCTGCAGCTTATCTTTTATATGGTGTTACCGGTAGCGGTAAAACTCAGGTTTTCCTCAAGCTTATCGAGGATGTTGTTAATGACGGTAAAGGTGTTATTGTTATGGTGCCTGAAATCGCTTTAACACCGCAGACGCTTAACATCTTTTATTCTCATTTTGGCGATAGCGTTGCTGTTTTTCATAGCGCATTATCTGCAGGTGAGAGAATAGATGAATGGAAAAGAGTAAAAAAAGGTGAAGCTAAAATTGCTATAGGTACTCGTTCTGCTGTTTTTGCACCTTTCAAGAATCTTGGTCTGATTGTTATGGACGAAGAGCAGGAGCACACTTATAAATCAGAAATGTCTCCTCGTTACCATGCAAGAGATGTTGCAAAATTCAGGTGCACTCATAATAATGCGTTGCTTGTTCTTGCATCTGCAACACCTTCTATTGAAACATATACAAATGCAATAAACGGAAGGTATGGTCTTGTAAAGCTTGATAAACGTTACGGAAGTGCTGTTTTACCTGATGTTAAAACTGTTGATATATCAAATACCAAAGGGCCTATAAGCAACGAGCTTTTTAATGCAGTTGAAGAATGTCTTGGAAACAAAAAACAGGCGATTCTTCTTATGAATAGGCGTGGATTTAATACTTTTGCCACTTGCAGTGCTTGTAAAAGTGTTATTAGCTGTCCTAATTGCAGTATTTCTTTAACATATCATAGCGCTAATAATCGCTTGATGTGTCATTATTGTGGCCATTCTCAGAGCTATACGGATACTTGCCCTGTATGTAACGAAAAAGCAGTTTCTTATGCAGGGTATGGTACTCAGCGTATAGAAGACGAGCTGGAAACAATCTTTCCTAATGCCCGCATTCTAAGAATGGATGCAGATACAACAATGGCAAGATATTCTTATCAGGATAAATTGACTGCTTTTGCAAATGGGGAATATGATATTCTTTTAGGTACCCAGATGGTAGCAAAAGGGCTTGATTTCCCTAATGTTACTCTTGTTGGTATTATATCTATAGACCATCAGTTGTACAATGACGACTTTAGAAGCAGTGAAAAAGCGTTTGATTTGCTTACACAAGTTATTGGTCGCTCGGGCAGAGGTACAGAAAAGGGTACTGCTTATATTCAGACCTTGTTGCCTGAAAATGATATTATTGAACTATCTTGTGCGCAGGATTATGAAAGTTTTTACGAAACTGAAGCAATAATCAGAAAAAGTATGGTTTATCCGCCTTTCTGTGACATTTGTTCGTTGACTTTTTCAAGTGAGCAATACAATAAATCATATAATTGTGCCCGTAATTTCTTCGATATGCTTAAGAACGCAGTTTCAGAGGAATATAAAGATATAAAAATCAATGTTTTAGGGCCAATTCAACCTCGTGTTAATAAAATAAGTAACAAATACAGAAATATAATCACGATAAAATGTAAAAATAATAAGCGTTTCCGTCAGATGATGGCTTCTCTTGTTAAAGATTATATGAAAAATATTCAATCAAATGGTGCTAACATAACCATTGATATCAATCCATTGATGTAAAGGTGAAAAAAGAAAATGGCAATCAGAAATATCAGGGTAGACGATGACCCTATTTTAAGAAAAAAATCAAGACCAATAACAGAGTTTAACGACAGACTTTTTGAACTTCTTGATGATATGAAGGATACTATGTATAATTCAGGCGGTGTAGGCCTTGCAGGTGTGCAGGTAGGCGCGTTAAGAAGGGTTGTTGTTATGGATGTAAGTGAAGACCGTAATGACTATATTGAGCTTATAAATCCTGAAATTACTGAAGTGCAGGGTGAACAGACAGGTACAGAGGGTTGCCTTTCTCTTCCTGGTCTTTGTGGTACTGTTACTCGTCCTAACGTGGTTAAAGTTAAGGCGCAAAATCGCGAAGGTAAATGGTGTCTTTATAAGGGTGAGGGGCTTAAAGCCCGTTGCTTCTGCCATGAAATAGACCACCTTGATGGTATTTTGTATAAAGATAAATTAGATGAAGGCGAAGTTCTTTACAGAACAGATTCGGAGCAATAAAATGAAAGTAGTTTATATGGGCACTCCTGATTTTGCAGTTGCCCCATTAAAAGCAATAATTGAAAATGGATTTGAGGTTGTTGGTGTTTTCACCCAACCTGATAAGCCTGTAGGTAGAAAAGCAATTCTTACTCCACCACCGGTAAAGGTTACAGCTCTTGAAAACAATATCCCTGTTTTTCAGCCTGAAACCTTTAAAAATGGTGAAGGCGTAAAAATTCTTGAAGAATTAAAGCCTGATGTTTGTGCTGTTGTTGCATATGGTAAAATTCTTCCAAAGGAATTTCTTAATTTTCCACAATACGGATGCATCAATATCCATGGGTCAATTCTTCCTGAATACAGAGGCGCTGCGCCTATTCAGCGAAGTATTCTTGATGGTAAAGAGTATGCAGGCGTTACTGCCCAACAAATGGATGTTGGCGTTGATACAGGCGATATTCTTTTCACTGAAAAAACAAAAATTCTTGAAAATGAAACTTCAGGAGATTTGTATGAAAGATTAACAGTTATCGGTGCCGATTTGCTTGTTAAAACGCTTAAAGCAATAGAAAATAACGAAATCAATCCGATTAAACAAGACGATTCAAAGAGCACTCATGCAGCAATGCTTGATAAAACAATGTCTCCTGTTGATTGGTCAAAATCTGCTTTTGAAATTCATAATCAGATTCGCGGTCTTGACCCTTGGCCTGTTGCCCAGACTACATTAAACGGTAAAAATCTTAAACTTTTCCGTTCGTATATAGATGAGACTTTGGGTTCAGGCAAAGCAGGCGAGGCAGTTGCTCTCAAAAAAGGTTTAGGTGTTTTCTGCGGAGACGGAAAAGCTGTTGTTATAACCGAAGTGCAGTACGAAGGTAAAAAACGTATGAATGCCGCAGATTTCTTAAGAGGTTGTCAGTTGGCTGAAGGCACTATTCTGGGATAATATTCATATTTTGTTAATAGAGTATTTTTCATTTTTTAAATATTAAAGTGTAGAATAATTATCAGAAGGTAAAAAGGAGTGTTATAAATGCCTTATTATTATTTTGATTATTACTATGTTGTTCTTGTTCTTCCCGTTATAATTGCATCACTTATAGTTCATGCAAGGCTTAAATCAACTTATTCAAAATTCTCTAAAGTAGGGAACGCACGCGGTATTACAGGTGCACAGGCAGCGCAAACAGTGCTCGATTATTATGGAATAAAAGATGTTCAGGTTGTTCATACATCAGGTAAATTAACCGACCATTATGACCCGACAAAGAAAATTATCGCCCTTTCTGATGGCGTATTTGGTGGTAGTTCAATTGCGGCTGTAGGTATTGCTTGCCATGAGGCTGGTCATGCTGCTCAGCATGCTCAAAGCTATGCGCCAATAAAAATCCGCAATATGGTTTTGCCTGTATGTAATATCGGACAGACTCTTTCTATTCCTCTTGTTATTGCAGGCTTTCTTATGGGCTTTGAGCCGTTGGTGTGGATTGGAATCGGCTTTTTCTCGTTTGTTGTTGTCTTTCAGTTAATAACCTTGCCTGTTGAATTCAATGCAAGCAACAGAGCAATTTCTGTTATCGAATCAAATGGACTTTTAACATTTGAGGAAAAACTTGGTGCAACAAAGGTTCTTAAGGCTGCCGCTATGACATATGTTGCAGCTCTTGCAGTAAGCGTTGCAAACCTTTTAAGACTTATACTCAGATTTACCGGGAGAAGAAGGTAATGATTAAATCCGCAAGGCAGATAGCCTTTGAAATTCTTTTGAAAATTGAAAAGGAAAAGGCTTATTCAAACCTTGCTATAGACAGTGCTGTTAAAGGTCTCGGCCGTAACAGCACTGATTGTGCTTTTATTTCACGCCTTGTATATGGCGTTGTAGAACGCAAAATCACGCTTGATTATATTATTTCAAAATATCTTTCAAAGCCTCTTTTAAAAACTAAAACAGATGTGATTGTTATTTTGCGTCTTGGTGCATATCAACTTCTTTTTTCTGATAAAATACCAACCTCAGCGGCAGTTAATGAAAGCGTTAACCTTGCTAAAACCAACAAGTGTGCATATGCATCAGGTATGATAAATGCAGTTTTACGAAAAATATCTCAAGATGATTTGTGCTTTGATGGTATAGAAGATACATCAGAAAGAATATCTGTTGAGTATTCTGCACCTATTGAACTTGTTAAATTCCTTCAATATCATTACGGGACTGAAAACACAGTTTCGTTTTTAAAAAGCGCGTTAGAGCCTAAAAAGATATTTGTAAAAGTAAACACAACTAAAATAACCCCTGATGAATTAATTGGCTTTTTAAAAGAGGAAGGCGTAATTGCAGAAAAAACATATCTTAAAAATGCTCTTGAACTTATCCTTAATGGTGCAGTTTACCATTTGGAAAGCTACAAAAAAGGGTATTTTCATGTAGAAGATTTATCTTCGCAGCTTTGCGTTGAGGCTTTAGGTGCTTTTGAGGGATGTACCGCAATTGATGTGTGTGCCGCACCTGGCGGCAAAACCTTCAGTATTGCAGAGGATATGAAGAACGAAGGGGTTCTGTACTCCTGCGATATATATGAGCAAAGGGTTGATTTGATAAAGCAGGGAGCAGAAAGGTTGAGACTTAGTTGTATAAAACCTTGTGTTAATGATGCTACTGTTTTTAGTGAATCTTTTCCTCAGGCAGACAGAGTTTTGTGCGATGTGTTGTGTTCAGGTCTTGGAATTATAGGCAAGAAACCTGAAATAAAATATAAAAAGCTTGATGAAACAAAAGAAATTATACCTATTCAGAAAAAGATTCTTGAAACATCTTCTCAATACGTAAAAAAGGGTGGAAGGCTTGTTTATTCAACTTGCTCAGTTAACCCTAACGAAAACCGAAAGGTATGCGATGCTTTTTTAAAAAAGCATCCGGATTTCGTATCTGTTAAGGTGTTGCCTGATATAAAACGCACCATTGATGAGGGTGATTATTTAACATTGCTGATGCATACAAATAATTGTGATGGCTTTTTTATAGCGTTGTTTGAAAGAAAGTAAGTGTTTATGGATAAAAAAGATATTGCTTCATTAAATCTTCAGGAGCTTGAAATTGAATTGAAAGCTATGGGTCTTCCGAAATTCAGGGCAAAGCAGATTTATGATTGGATACATAAAAAAGGTGTTACCGAATTTTCGGAAATGACCAATATTTCCAAAGACTTAATTTGTAAATTAAATGACAATTTTGTCATTTTTTCCTGTACTATTGAAAAAAAACTTGTTTCGAGGTATGATAATACGGTAAAATACCTGTATTCTTTGCCTGATGGAGAATACTTAGAGTGTGTGGTTATGGATTATAAATATGGCCACACAATATGTGTTTCTACTCAGGTGGGTTGTAAAATGGGTTGCGCTTTTTGTGCCTCAGGTATAGGTGGATTTAAAAGGCACCTTCGTCCTTCAGAGATTCTCAGTCAGATATATACAGCCCAAAGAGATTTAGGCCTTCGCATATCACGTATCGTTTTAATGGGTATGGGCGAGCCTCTTGATAACTTTGATAATGTAATGAAGTTTTTGGCGCTTGTAAGCGATGAAAATGGCTTGAATATAGGTATGAGGCATATTTCTCTTTCAACAAGTGGTATTGTTCCTCGTATTTATGATTTACTTGAAAGAAAGCCACAGCTTACGCTTTCAGTTTCTCTTCATGCGCCAAACGATGAAATCCGTTCGAGAATTATGCCTGTTAACAAAAGTTGGAATGTTGACCAGCTTCTTGATGCATGTAAAGTGTATGCTGATACAACATCAAGGCGCATTTCTTTTGAGTATGCTATGATGAAGGGTGTTAACGATACGCCTGAATGTGCAAGAGAGTTGTCAAAAAGATTAAAAGGTATATTATGCCATGTAAACCTTATTCCTGCCAATGAGGTTAAGGAAAAGGCTCACACAAGAAGCGACGATGCTTCTATCGAACAATTTAAATCAATCCTTGAAAAAAACGGACTTAATGTTACAATAAGGCGAACTTTGGGCTCCGATATTAACGCCTCCTGTGGTCAATTGAGGCGCGAAAAAATTTTAGAAAATCAAAATTGATGAAAAGAGGTGAAACACCGTGATAATTTCAGCATTAACAGATATAGGTAATCATAGAGAATCCAATCAGGATACGTATGATTGTGGTATATTTGAGACAGGTGATAGTTGGGTTGTTGTTTGCGATGGTATGGGCGGTGTTTCAGGCGGTCAGATTGCAAGCGAACTTTGCGTTGAAAAGGTTTCTTCCGCAATAAAGCGCGGCTACAGAGAAAACCTTAGTGTAAAAGCGGCGCAGAATCTTCTTCTTTCTGCAATTACCGCATCAAATTCTATTGTTCATAATAAAGCCCAGGAAGAGCCCCAATACCACGGAATGGGTACAACGATTGTTGCAGCTATTATCATTAAGAATATTGTTGTAATCGCCCATGTAGGTGATAGCAGAGCGTATATTTTAAGCGGTGAAACCGTAAAACAGATAACAAAAGACCATTCTCTTGTTCAGTTAATGATAGATAATGGTAAAATCACAGCAGATGAAGCAAAAACCCATCCTGATAAAAATATTATTACCCGTGCAGTTGGTGTTGTTAATTTTGTTGATGTGGAATTTGATGTGTGCGATGTTAATAGTGGTGAAAAGCTTCTTGTTTGCACAGACGGCTTAAGCGGAAGTGTAAGTGATGAAGAAATGATAAATATTATAAATGAATACAGTGATTCTTCAGCAGAAAAACTTGTTGAAAAAGCGCTTGAAAACGGCAGCAGAGATAATATTACAGTTGTTGTTATGAGTGCCCAAGGAGAGTAAGTATGGAAAATTATGTAGGAAAACGAATAGACGGCAGATATGAAATTCAGGATGTTGTCGGTGTTGGTGGTATGGCCGTTGTTTATAAGGCGTACGATAATATTGACGACAGAATTGTTGCGGTTAAAATTCTTAAAGATGAATATCTTGCAAACGAGGAATTTCGCCGTAGATTTAAAAATGAATCTAAAGCAATTGCTGTTCTTAACCATAGAAACATTGTAAAGGTTTATGATGTTAGCTTTGGTGATAGATTGCAGTATATTGTTATGGAATATGTTGAGGGCATCTCTCTCAAAGAGTATATTGAGCAAAAAGGTGTAATTGATTGGAACGAAGCCCTTTTCTTCAGTGTTCAGATTCTTCGCGCTCTTCAGCATGCTCATGATAAGGGTATTGTTCATAGAGATGTTAAGCCTCAGAATATAATGCTTCTCGAAAATGGAACAATAAAGGTTACTGATTTCGGTATTGCGCGCTTCAGTCATGGCGAAACACGTACTATGACAGAAAAAGCAATTGGTTCTGTTCACTATATCAGTCCGGAACAGGCTAAAGGTGAGATTACTGACGAAAAAGCCGATATTTATTCTGTAGGTATTGTGCTTTATGAAATGCTTACAGGAAAACTTCCTTTTGAAGCAGATAGCGCTGTTTCAGTTGCGCTTATGCAGGTTAATAATGAAGCTGCGCCTCCTCGTACAATTAATGCTAAAATTCCATTAGGCTTTGAGCAGATTACTATGAAAGCTATGCAGAAGAGTACTCGCGAGCGTTATCAGACTGCAGCGGAAATGCTTCTTGACCTGGAAGAATTGAAGCGTAACCCTAATATTAAATTTGATTATGTGAACTATTTTGTTGATGAACAACCAACAAGATATATAGGAAAAATCCAGGGTAGCACAAGGGAAAGCTCTCTTTCTTCAACGGATACATACGAGAAAGTGAAAACCGTACCTCCTGCAAACATTCCGCGCAAAAAAATTGAAGATACATCAAGCAGACGTCCTGTTACAACTGTTCAACAACAGAGTGCAAATGAAACTAATACAAAGCGTACCGCAATTATTGCAGGTGTAGGCGTTGCAGTTATTCTCTTTATTATTGTTCTTATTATATCTCAGTTTGTAAATGGCAATTGGACACTTGGTGTAGGCAAAAAAATTGAAGTTGATAAATTTATCGGAATGAATTATGAAGAAGAAATTCTTAATAATGAACTTTATAATGAAAACTATAATTTCGAAATTTCCTATGAATCATTCACAGATGGTAAAGATGGTTGCGTTTTTAAACAAGACCCTGAAGCTGGTACAGAGGTATCCAAGGGCGTAACAATTCGTCTTTATATTGCAAAATCAGGTGAAGGAACTGTTATTCCTGATTTTTATGGCGAAAACTATCAGTCTGTCTATAATACCTTGGAGTCTATGGGCTTTGTTGTAAAGCTTATTCCTGATACAACATCAAAAGAAGATGTTGGTTCTGTTATACGTACTGACCCTGCCTCAGGATCAAGTGTTTTCGCAGGCTCAAATGTTAATGTTTACTATGCTGCAGCATCAGAATCAGGACAATTATTTAAAATGCCAAGTTTTATTGGTATGAATATTGAAGAGGCGGAAAAAATTATCAGAGAGCAAGGACTTGTGCTTAAAAGCACTGAAACTGTTAATACAACCGCTCAAAAGGATACAATCGTTGAGCAATCGCCCAAAGATGGTTCTCCTGTTCAAAAAGGTGATAGTGTCGTTCTAACCGTAAGTTCGGGTAAAATAGTTTTGAATAAATCAATTACGATGCCATCAAAAGCAGGTTCACTCGTTGTAAAGGTTGAGGTTGACAATGAAGTCATATCTGTGGAAAATGTTGATACTCAGAATATAAGCAGTTATTCATTTGAGGTTGCAGGCGAAAAGAAATCAAAAATTAAAGTATATCTTAATGATGCACTTTATTACGAAGCTACCGCTGATTTTGAAAAAGATCCGGTAAGAGTTTCTGATGAAAAGTATCATTCGGTCAGCTTCTATGTTAATGTTATTGGTATGAATGTTAACGATGCAAAAGCCTCATTAAATAACGCAGGTTATAATAATATAACTATTCAGGAACAGGAAAGCAGTGAAAATCCGGGAGTAGTAATAAATCAATCTCCATCCCAGAGTTCTGCTCCGAGTCTTGATAAAACGGCTACTATTGTTTTAACTGTATCGAAAGATAAATCTAATAGTGCTGTTACTCCGTCTTTGGAGGAGACATCAGAAAATATTACTCAGGTGCAATAATGGCAGATAGAATTTTAGACGGTGTTATAATTAAGGGTATCGGCGGCTTCTATTATGTAGAAGCCGCCGGCGAAGTGTTTGAGTGTAAGGCTCGTGGTGCTTTTCGTAAGAAAAGGATTATACCTCTTGCAGGGGATAATGTGAAAATTACTGTAAGAGAAGGTAAAGAAAATACCATTGATGAAATTCTTGGAAGAAAGAATTCTCTTGTCAGACCGCCTGTTGCCAATATCGACACATTAATTGTTGTTTCTTCAATAAAGGAGCCTGTTCCAAGTCTTCTTGTTATAGATAAATTAACTGCTATTGCCGTTGATAAAGGAATAAAGCCTTGTGTTGTGTTTTCAAAAAGCGATTTGGCGGATACAACGGAGTACGAGGAGATTTATAAAAAAGCAGGTATTGAGGTTTGCTCTGTCTGCAATAAAACAGGTGAGGGTGTCGATAAAGTCAAAGCTATGATAGGCGAGGGCATAACTGTATTTACAGGTAATACAGGCGTTGGTAAATCCTCTCTTCTTAATGCTATTGATTCTCGCTTTTCTCTCGCAACAGGCGAAATAAGTGATAAGTTAGGCAGAGGCAGGCATACAACGCGTGAGGTAACTCTTTACCATATTGGCGAAGGTTTGGTTGCCGATACGCCCGGCTTCTCTTCTCTTGATATTCAGGAGAGTAGTGAAATTATAGTTAAAGAGAACCTTCCTTTCTGCTTTCCTGAATTCATTGATTATTTAGGTTGCTGTAAATTTACTTCCTGTTCCCATACAGTTGAGAAAGGTTGCGCTATACTTCAGGCACTTGATGAGGGTGAAATTAGTCCTAAACGCCATGAAAACTATGTTGCTATGTATAACGATGTTAAAGATCTTAAAGAATGGGAATTGTAACACTTTTTATAACTGCTCATATTATGTAGTAAACAATAAAGGAGCGGTGTTTTATGAAAGTTGTAGTATGTCAGAGTCCTAAATTTTTAAGAGGTTTTTTAAAGCTTGTTTTTGGCATCAAAGAATAAAATTACATAAACATAAAAAGGCACGGATTCATTGGATCTGTGCCTTTTGTTGTATAAATACTTGATTTGTTTAATATTAAAGATGTATAATGAATTAACAGATTTTTCAGGGTGATGAAATATGAAAATAATAGATTTACTTAATAATAAAAAGCTTTCAATATCCTTTGAGGTTTTTCCACCAAAAACAGAAACGACTTTTGACTCCGTAAAAATTGCAACGGAGGAAATAGCAAAGCTGAATCCCGCTTTTATGAGTGTTACATATGGAGCAGGCGGTGGCACAAGTAAATATACCCTTGATATTGCAAAAAATATAAAAGAGCTTTATGGTGTGCCAACTCTTGCCCACCTTACTTGCGTGTCATCTTCAAAGCAGACTATTAAAGAAAAAATTGAAGAAATACATAATGCCGGTATTACAAATATTATGGCGCTCAGAGGCGATATTCCTGATTCAATGGAAAACGATGACAGAAGCAATTGGGATTATACATATGCAATTGAGCTAATAAATGAACTGAAAAGGTCAGGCTATGATTTCTGTATAGGTGGTGCTTGCTATCCTGAGGTTCATCCTGAAAGTAAAAATCAGGAAGAAGATATAAAGCGTCTTAAAGAAAAGGTTAGTGCTGGTTGCGATTTTCTTACAACCCAGATGTTTTTTGATAATAATCTTCTGTATAACTTTCTTTATAAAATCCGTGAGGCAGGTATAACAGTGCCTGTAATTCCGGGTATTATGCCTATTACAAATGCAAACCAGGTTGAGCGTTCAATAAAACTTTCAGGCTCATTTATGCCTCAACGTTTCAAAAGCCTTGTAGATAAATTCGGTTCATATCCTGATGCTATGAAGCAGGCGGGTATAGCTTACGCTACAGACCAGATAATCGATTTGTATGCTAACGGCATAACAAATGTGCATGTTTATTCAATGAACAAGCCTGATGTTGCCCGGATAATTCAAAGTAATCTTTCAGATATATTGGGGAAGTGAGATTTCAAAATGAGCTTTAAAGAGTTTCTGAAAAACAATATAGTTATTCTTGATGGTGGTATGGGTACGCTTTTGCAGTCCCAAGGTCTTCAGGTGGGTGATTTGCCTGAGCGTTGGAATATATCCCATCCTGAGATAATAACAAAAATACATAAAGATTATTATGATGCAGGCAGCAACGTTGTCTGTACCAATACCTTTGGTGCGAATATACTTAAATTCTCTCTCGATGAGTTGGAAGATATTATTGCAAAAGCTGTTGATAACGCCAGAAATGCCGCAAAGCAATCTTCATCTCAAAAAGAAAAATTTGTAGCTCTTGATTTAGGTCCTACGGGAAAACTTTTAAAGCCTATTGGTGATTTGGATTTTGAAGATGCGGTAAAAATATTCACTGAAACTGTAAGGCTTGGTGTAAAATACGGGGCGGATTTGGTAATTATCGAAACAATGAACGATAGTTACGAGACAAAAGCTGCTCTTCTTGCAGTTAAAGAAAATTCTGATTTACCAGTTATTGTTTCAAATGCCTATGGTGAAGACGGTAAACTTATGACGGGGGCAAATCCACAGGCTATGGTAGCTCTTCTGGAAGGTATGGGTGCAGATGTTATTGGTGCAAACTGCTCTTTAGGTCCTGAGCAACTAAAAAATGTAGCAAAGGAGCTTGTATTAAATTCTTCTGTTCCTGTTTCAATGAAGCCTAACGCAGGTCTTCCCAAGGTAGTAGATGAAAAAACTGTTTTTGACGTATCCCCTGAAGCTTTTTCCGCAAGTGTTTACGATATGGTGAAAATGGGCGTGCGTGTTGTAGGTGGTTGTTGCGGTACAACCCCCGAATATATAAAAGCGTTAAGTGATAAATTAGACGGTTTTCATCCGGTTCCTGTTACAGAAAAGAATAGTACAGTTGTTTCTTCATATACCCATACAGTTTCTTTTGGTAAAAAGCCTGTACTTATAGGTGAGCGTATCAATCCTACGGGTAAAAAAAGGTTTAAACAAGCTCTTATTGAAAATGATATAAACTATATTCTTAACGAGGGTGTAAACCAAAAAGAAAAAGGTGTTCATATTCTTGACGTTAATGTAGGTCTTCCTGATATTGACGAAAAAGAAATGCTTTTGAATGCCGTGCGCCGTCTTCAGTCTGTTGCAGACCTTCCGTTGCAGATAGATACAGCTGACGTTAAGGCTATGGAAAGTGCGATGAGGGTTTATAATGGTAAAGCTATGATAAACTCTGTAAATGGCAAAAAAGAGAGTATGGAGCAGGTTTTCCCGCTTGTGAAAAAATATGGTGGCGTTGTTGTTGCTTTAACTCTTGACGAAAACGGTATCCCTGAAACTGCAGAGGGCAGATTTAAGATAGCCAAAAAAATTCTTGATACTGCGCAAAGCTATGGTGTAAAGAAAAAGGATATTATTTTTGATACACTTGCAATGACTATAAGTGCAGATAATAATTCTGCTCTCGTTACCCTTAAAGCTTTAAAAGATATTAAAGAAAAACTTGGTTGCCACACATCTTTAGGCGTTTCAAATGTTTCTTTTGGTCTTCCCAACAGAGATGCAGTTAACAGCGTTTTCTTTTCTCTTGCACTCGAAAACGGACTATCTGCAGCAATTATGAATCCTTATTCGCAGGATATGATGAAAACATATTATTCCTTTAATGCTCTTAAAGGCTTTGACACCAATTGCGAAGAGTATGTTTCAGTTGCGGATACTTTCTTAGCAGTTTCAATGCAGGCAGTAAACACTGCTACAACAAATGCTTCAGTTAAATATAATTCTGAACTTCAGGAAACAATTATAAAGGGCTTTAAGGAAAAAGCGGCTATATTAACAGGGGAGCTTTTAAAATCAATTGAACCATTGAATATTGTTAATGGTGATATTATACCTGCTCTCAATGTTGTAGGTGAGGGCTTTGAGAAGAAAACTGTATATCTTCCTCAGCTTCTTATGAGTGCCGAGGCTGCAAAATATTCTTTTGAAAAAATTAAAGCCAATATGTCAGGTGCTAATACAAGAGAGACTAAAGGTACAGTTGTTATAGCAACAGTAAAAGGCGATATCCACGATATAGGAAAAAACATCGTAAAACTTCTTCTTGAGAACTATAGCTTTAATGTTATAGATTTAGGTAAAGATGTTCCGCCTGAAACTGTTTTTAATGCAGTTCTTGAGAATAAGGCTAAAATAGCAGGTCTCAGCGCTCTTATGACTACAACGGTTCCTGCGATGGAGGAAACAATAAAACTGCTGAATGAAAAAGCACCATGGTGTAAAACTGTAGTTGGCGGCGCTGTTTTAACTCAGGAATATGCTGATAAAATCGGTGCTGACAAATATGCGAGAGATGCTATGGAAACAGTACGCTACGCAGAAGAAATCTACAAATAAAGCAAAAACAGTCAACTCGTTTTAAGTTGACTGTTTTCTTTATACATCGAAGGCTACTCTTTCACCTGTGTGGGCGTTTACAACTGCTTTGTGAACGCCTATATATGTGTTTGAAATGTATTTATCCAAATGAAGGCTTCCAAAGAACCAACGCTTGAATTCGCTGCATTTTGAAAGCTCATCAAAGTATGCGTTAAGTGTTGTAACACGCACTGCTTCACTTTCACCTAATTTAAGAAATCCTTTAATTGTAGAGGATGGCTCGTGGGTGATTATAATATCAATTTTGCAATCGTTGTTTTCAAGATTAGCTGCACCTTCTAAAAGCTCGTTTTTAGATGGTATTTCGTATTTGAGCCAAGGATTATCTTCGATTCTTGCATCAAGGTCAGGGCTTTCGCCGCCGCCCATAGTAAATATCTTAAGTCCGTCGATTTCAAAAACCTGACCGCGCATAAGGTGGAAGATGTTGTCTGAAATCTGGTGCACCTTGCCACCATTCCATATGGTAAGAGGGTAGGCGTTAAGTAAATCAAAGTTTTCGTGAGTTCCATCTATAAAGCAGATGTTATAATTTCTTTTTGAAAGCGCTTTAAGGAACTTTTGCTCTGCCTTTGATTTATCCCATATAAAACCAAAATCACCGCATACAATCAGTGTGTCGCCTTCGTTAAGGCATTTGAGGTGGTTTTTTGAAAGTCTGTTTGGGTCGCCGTGGGTATCACCGGTAACAAAAACCATATTTTTGTTCTCCTTTTTTGTAAAATACTATTTAACTTTGTCAAATAAAATGGTATAATGACAAAAACAAATATTTATTCAATGTAATAATATTCTATAACATTTATCGGTGAATGTCTATGAAAAAATTCCTTATTTTTATAATTTCTATATTAATTTTATTGCCAAGCCTTTCTGTTGTAGGTTTGTCTACAAATGATGACGAAAACAAAGTAAAAACTTCTGGTGGGTATTACGATGTTGATGCTCCTGATTACGAATCAGAAATCTGTCTTCTGGTTAATGCAGATACAGATACTGTTATTTATAGTAAAAATGCAGATATGATAACAGCTCCTGCTTCTCTTACTAAAATTGTAACAGCTCTTGTGGTTCTTTCAAAGGGTGATGATTTTCAAACACAGATTCTTTGTACAAAAGAAGCTGTTGACAGCCTTTTAGGAACGGGTAGTTCAATTGCAGGGCTTCTTGCCGATGAAATTGTTTCTCTTGAAATGCTTCTTTATTGCTTATTCTTACCTAGTGCTAATGATGCTGCAGCTGTTTTTGCTTACCACTATGGTAATGGGGACCCGCAGGCTTTTGTTAATGAAATGAACGAATATTGCAAGAACTTAGGCTGTAAAAACACATTTTTTGCAAACCCTCACGGTCTTGATGATGAATCAATCGAAGGTTTTAACGGAACCACCCAAAATCAGACTACAGCCTCAGATATGTATCTTATTGCAAAGGAAGCCCTTAAAAGTGATGTAATAAGAAAAATATCTTCTAAATACGGCAAAACAATGCCACCTACAAACAAATATGACCAGGAAAGGTATCTTTATAACACAAACGCGCTTCTTAATGACTATGACCCTCATTACTATGAAGGTGCTATTGGTCTTAAAACAGGTACTACCGATAAAGCAGGTACCTGCCTTATTTCAAGTGCTACTAAAGACGGCTACACATATATTTCAATTGCTATGAAAGGTACTTTCGATTGGTTTGATTCAGGCAAAGAAAGAAATACCGCCTTTGCAACCTGCAGATATATGCTTCAGTGGGCGTTCAAGAATATTAAAATGAAAGTGCTTGCCGATGAAACATATAACGTAGGTGAGGTTGCTGTAAAATTTGGTAGAGGAAACGACTATGTTGCAGTTGTTCCTGTAAGCGATATAACAGCAGTTGTTCATAAGGATATTTCCATTGATGATATGACTGTGAAGTATCATGATGATTTTCCTGAAGAAGTAAAAGCTCCTATTAAGCAAGGTGATTCTATAGGTAAAGCAGACCTTATGTATGAAGGTATAAAAATCACCGAGATTTCTCTTGTTGCTCAACAGGATGTTAAAAAGAACTATTTATGGGCTATGTTCAGTTGGATTGAGAAGCTCATGAGTTCAAAATTGTTTATTACAATATTTGTTATTGTTATAGTTCTTATTGTTCTTTATATCTTGGGAACTAAAAACAGCCGTCGTAGAAGAAAGAGAAGAAAGAACAGTATAGAAATAGTTAAGGATTATAGCAAACTTGCCAAATAAAAAACCGTTATATTGTGTATTATTTCGAAAATGCCGCGTGAGAAAAACGGGTGAAAAAAAGAGAAAAAACGAGCATTCGAGAGATAGCGTTTGGTATATAAAATTTCTTTTAAAAAAGTGTTGACAACCCTGCGTTGCTGTGATAATATATCAAGGCAATGCGGGGTATTTATGTCCCGAAACTATTACGGAGGTAACTGTTATGTCTACTTATATGCCAAAAGGCAAAACTGAGCGCCAGTGGTATGTTCTTGACGCTGAAGGCAGAACTCTCGGCGAGGTTGCTGTTGAGGCTGCTGTTCTTCTTCGCGGTAAGCACAAACCAACATTTGCTCCACACGCTGATTGCGGCGATAGCGTAATTATCATCAACGCTGCAAAGGTTGTTCTCACAGGTAACAAGCTTGAGGACAAGTACTATCATCATCACACAGGCTACGTAGGTAATATGAAATCTGTTAAGTATGGTATTCTTATGAAAGAAAAGCCAGAATTTGCAGTTCAGAAAGCCGTTAAGGGTATGCTCCCAGATAACACTCTTGGTAGAGCAGCTATGGCTCGTCTTCGTGTTTATGCAGGTGCAGAGCACGAACAGGCAGCTCAGAAGCCTATCGTTAGAGAATTTTAAGGGAGGAGGCAATAATTATGTACGAAAGTAAAGCATATTTCTACGGAACAGGTAGAAGAAAAAAATCAGTTGCTCGTGTTCGTGTTTACCCAGGTACAGGTAAGGTAACAATCAACGACAGAGATATCGACGATTATTTTGGTCTTGAAACACTCAAGCTTATCGTTCGTCAGCCTCTCGCTCTTACAGAGAGCCTTGAGAAGTACGACGTAGTTTGCCGTGTAAACGGTGGTGGCGTTACAGGTCAGGCTGGTGCTATCCGTCATGGTATTGCTCGTGCTCTTCTTCAGTCAGAAGATGATGTTCGTCCAATCCTCAAAAAAGCAGGTCTTCTTACTCGTGACCCAAGAATGAAAGAAAGAAAGAAATACGGTCTCAAAGGCGCACGTCGTGCACCACAGTTCTCAAAGAGATAATTGTATTATTTCAAGATTCTCAAAGCTCTGCATTTTGCAGAGCTTTGTTTTTTTAAACTGTGGTGGTCCTCACGACTGTCGTCGTTGCGGTAGCTCCTAATGTTAAACGGTGAACGCTATGCAAGCACAAGCAACCGATAATGATAAATATAATAAGGTCTTCGGACATAAAATAACCCCACTATTCAAATATTTGAATAGTGGGGTTGATATTTGTTTAATTCAATTATGCTTCAACTTCGTCTGCAAAAGCATCCTTTGGAGCTTCAAGACCATTGTACTCATTGTAAGCAACTGCCATCTTGTTAAAGTTCTTAACTAAAACAAACTGTGAAACAGGGAAGAGTGCAAAAACAATAGCAAGAACAACAACGAGAGCACCGCTTTCGCTGAATTTAAGGTCGTAACGTGCAGCGTTTTCCTGAAGTCTCTTAGCAAGCTTATATTTCCAAACAAAACCGAAAATACCAACTGTAACGATGTTAAGAAGGAAGCAGAAAACATATTTCATAGTTTTTTTGCCATCGCCTTCGCAAAGAGCGTTAACATCCTTTGAAAGCTTTGTCCAGAAAACGATGTGATAAATACCGAGAGTGAGAACTGAAAGAAGAATGTAAGTAATCATACCTCTTTCTTTAATTGCTGATACCATATTCATAACTCCTTTTTGAGTATATTTACTATTAGAGTATATTATAATTTTTTGTAAAAATCAAGTATTTTCAGAATATAAGAGATGCTATTATGTAAAATATTGGTAATTTAACGAAGTTTATCTATGTAAATTTTTTATATTATGTATTTTAATAAAAATCATATATTGTAATCATTGACAATTGCGGTAGAATGTGGGATAATAGCGTGTAAATTGAATTTCTATGAGCAGAAACAGATTATATTTAAGGGGGACTTCTTTTGAAGAAAGAGCTCGCAACAAAATACGATCCAAAAAATGTTGAGGACCGTATATATAAAACTTGGCTTGAGGGCAAGTATTTCCACGCCAAATGTGAGGAAGGAAAGCCTACATACACTATTGTTATTCCACCACCAAATATTACTGGTCAGCTTCATATGGGCCATGCTCTTGACAACACCTTGCAGGATATTCTTATCCGTTGGAAGAGAATGTCCGGCTATGATACTCTTTGGCTTCCTGGTACAGACCATGCTTCAATTGCTACAGAGGCAAAAATTGTTGAAGCAATGCGTGCAGAAGGCGTAACTAAAGAGGATTTAGGTAGAGATGGCTTCCTTGAGCGTGCATGGGCTTGGAAAGAACAGTATGGCGGTAGAATCGTTGAACAGCTTAAAAAATTAGGTTCTTCATGCGACTGGGACAGAGAGCGCTTTACTCTTGACGAAGGCTGCAATAAGGCTGTTAATACAGTTTTTGCAAGGTTATATAATAAGGATTTGATTTACAGAGGCAACCGTATGGTTAACTGGTGCCCTTGCTGTAATACATCAATTTCTGACGCTGAGGTTGAATACGAAGAGAAGGACGGCAATTTCTGGCATCTTCTTTACACAGTTAAAGAAACCGGTGAAAAGCTTGAACTTGCTACAACTCGTCCTGAAACAATGCTTGGTGATACAGCTGTTGCTATCAACGCAGAGGACGAGCGTTATAAGCATCTTCATGGTTGCCATGTAATTCTTCCTCTCCTGAATAAAGAAATTCCTATCGTTTGCGACGAGCATGCTGATATGACAAAGGGTACAGGTGTTGTTAAAATCACACCTGCTCATGACCCTAACGACTTTGAAGTTGGTCAGAGAAACAACCTTCCAATTGTTCGTACATTTACTTACGACGGCAGACTTACAGGTGCAGAGGATAAGAGAATTGCAGACGAGCTTATTGCAAGCGGTAGAGCAGCTGAAAATGAGCCTGAAGTTCTTGATTGCGGTAAATACGCAGGTATGACAACAATGGAAGCGAGAAAAGCGATTCTTGCTGACCTTGAAGCAGGCGGATATATTAAAGAAATTGAGCCCCTTAAGCATGAGGTTGGTACTTGCTACCGTTGCCATAGTACTATTGAGCCAATGGTTTCAAAACAGTGGTTCGTTCGTATGGTTCCTCTTGCAAAGCCTGCTATTGAAGCAGTTGAAAAGGGCGAAACAAAGTTTGTTCCTGAAAGATTTACGAAGAACTATCTTAACTGGATGAATGGTACTCGTGATTGGTGTGTTTCCCGTCAGCTCTGGTGGGGTCATAGAATCCCTGCATGGTATTGCGAGGATTGCGGTGGCGTTACAGTAAGCGTTGAAACACCTGATAAGTGCTGTAAGTGCGGTAGCGTAAATCTTACACAGGATGAGGATACACTTGATACATGGTTCAGCTCTGCTCTCTGGCCATTCTCAACACTTGGTTGGCCTGATAATACAAAGGATTTAGAGCATTACTATCCAACAAATACTCTTGTTACAGGTTACGATATTATCGGTTTCTGGGTATCAAGAATGATTTTCTCTGCTCTTGAATATACAGGCAAAGTTCCTTTTGATACTGTTCTTATTCATGGCCTTGTTCGTGATGCTCTTGGTAGAAAAATGTCTAAATCTCTTGGTAATGGTATTGACCCACTCGAGATTATCGACCAGTATGGTGCAGACGCTCTTCGTTTCTCTCTTGCTACAGGTAACAGCCCAGGTAACGATATGCGTTTCCTTCCTGAAAAGATTGAGGCAAGCCGTAACTTTGCAAACAAATTGTGGAATGCAAACCGCTTTATCCTTATGAATCTTGATGATGATGAGCCTGCTCCACACATTCCTGAGAACCTTGCTACAGAAGATAAATGGATTATAAGCAGATTCAATAACCTTGTTAAGGTTGTTCAGAATTCTCTTGAAAACTTCGAACTTGGTATTGCAGTACAGAATCTTTATGACTTTATCTGGGATGTATTCTGCGATTGGTATATTGAAATTGCAAAAATCCGTCTTAACGGAGGTAACGAAGAAGGTAAAAAGACAGCAAAAGCAGTGCTTGTTTATGTAATGTCTAACACATTAAAACTACTTCATCCATTTATGCCTTTCATTACAGAGGAAATCTGGCTTGCTCTTCCTCACGATGGTGAATCAATTATGATTTCAGAGTGGTGCAAGTACGATGAAGCTCTTAACTTCCCTGCAGAAGAAGTAGCTATGGAGCGCGTTATGACTGCTATTAAGGCAATTCGTAACCGTCGTGCAGAAATGAATGTTCCTCCATCAAAGAAGGCAAAGCTTTATATTGCTACAAAGTATGTTGAAGACTTCTCAAATGGTAGCGTGTTCATGAACAGACTTGCTTCCGCTTCTGAAGTTGAAGTAGGCGCTGATTTTGAGATTGAAGGAAGTGTTTCTGTTATTACAGAGGCAGCAAAAATCTTCATTCCTCTTAATGAACTCGTAGACTTTGAAGCAGAGCGTGCAAGACTCGAAAAAGAGCTTGATACAGCTAAAAAAGATCTTCAGTTTGTAGAAAATAAACTTAACAATCCTGGCTTTATGGCAAAAGCTCCTGAGGCAGTTGTTGCTCAGCAGAGAGAGGCTCAGGAAAAGCATAAAGCTAAGATTGCAATGCTTGAAGAAAGTATTCAGAAACTCAAATGAATTTTACAGAATCAGTAAATTATATTCATTCATTACTTAAATTCGGTGTTCGTCCCGGCCTTGCCGGGATGAATGCCTTGTTGCATTTTTTGGGTAATCCTCATAAGTGTTTAAAATATGTCCATGTAGCAGGGACTAACGGAAAAGGCTCTACGTCAACAGCTGTTTCCAATGTGCTTATAAACGCTGGCTATAATGTTGGTTTGTACACTTCACCTTATGTTTCTCATTTTCTTGAAAGGGTGCAGTTTAATGGAGCACCTGTTGATGAAGTTGTTTTTGCCCGCAATGTAGAAAAGGTTAGAAATGCAGTAAATGAATTAGAGAATTCGGGTACGATAATTACAGAGTTTGAAGCGTTAACCGCAACCGCTTTTCTTTGCTTTAATGAACTTGAGTGTGATGTCGTTGTACTTGAAGTTGGACTTGGTGGAAGGCTTGATGCAACTAATGTAATTGAAACTCCTATTGTTAATATAATTACATCTCTTTCCCTTGACCATACTGCAATTTTAGGTAGCACTATTGAAGAAATTGCGTTTGAAAAGTGTGGCACATTAAAAGAAAACGCTGCTGTTGTTTGTTCAATGGGGCAACCTGAAGAAGCGTTAAAAGTTGTAAAAAAAACAGTGTCTTCTGTTAATGGCAGTCTTGTTATTCCCGAAGAAAGCAATGTTTTTGTTTTGAAAAGTGATATTTACGGAACAGAATTTATGTATAAAGGCGAAGCTTATAAAACTCCTATGTCAGGTGTTCATCAGGTTAAAAATATGACCTGTGTAATTGAAGCTTGTAATGTTTTAAAGAGTAATTTCAATATATCTTCCCAGAATATAAAGAATGGAATAGAGAAAACCGTTCTTCCCGCAAGGGTTGAAATTCTTTCGAAAAACCCCCTTGTTATTCTTGATGGAGGCCATAACGAGGATGGCGCAAAAGCCTTTTACGAAGCAGTAAAAGGGGAGATAACAAAAAAAGAAAGGGTTATTGTAATTGCTGGAATGATGGCAGATAAAGCTGTTGAATCCTCTTTAATGCCACTTATGAAAAAAACGGATGTGTTCTTTGCGGTAACACCTGAAAATCCACGTGCAATGAAGGCTCATGAACTTGCAGGAATTGCAATAAAATACTCAGAAAAAGTATTTACTGTTGAAAATATAAAACAAGCGGTGAATATTTCTCTTGCCGCTGCTGATGAGAAAACTGCAATTTTTGTTGTAGGCTCTCTTTATCTTGCAGGAGAAATACGAGATTATTTAATAGAATTTTTAAAGAAATTTAATTGATTATATTCTGTAAAAATGATAAAATAAAACACACTAAAAAGAAATGAAGTGATTTTATGGCTAAATTTGATGCGTTTGCAGGCGGTATAGATTACGGTGGCTTGCGTAGTATGCTTGATATAAAAATTCTTGTTTGTTATATTCTTAACTCTGTTAAGGTTCCAATGACCAGAGCGCAGATTTCAGAAGCAATGCAGAAAACAGGTCTTGTAAACTTTTTTGATGTTAACTCTGCTATAGACGAGCTTCTTGAGAATGGTGCAATTCTTGAAAAAGAATATGTAGGTGAACCTCACCTTGTTGTTTCTCAGATTGGCGCTAACAGTGCAACTGAACTAGAAAAAAATCTTCTTCCAGGAGTAAGAGACAGAGCAATAAAAACAGCCCTTAACATTGTTTCGCGTGCCCGTTCAGAAAGAGAAAATAAAGTTACAATTGAAAAGCTAGAGGATAGCTACAACGTAACATTTGAAATCGAGTCTTTTGGGCAGACGATGCTTTCTTTAACCCTTAATGTTGCCGATGTTCTTCAGGCAGAGCAGTTAAAAGATGGTTTCCTTGATGATCCGGGCGCTTTGTATTCAGATATTATCGACCGTCTTGTAGGTGACAAATAAAAATTAACGGAGAAGTTTCGAGTAAGTCGAAAACTTCTCCGTTTTGTTATTTACAGCATCCGCAAGAGCTATTGGGGTTGAATGGCGTTGCACAGGTATCGTTCCTTGCATTTGGTGGGAAAAATTCGTCAAGTGGGAAGCAGATCTTCTTGAATGCATCGCAAGGGTCTTCCGTATCACATGAGCATTCCTTTGTTGGTATACAGAAATCATATGCAGGAATAAGCATCTGCACATCTCTTTCAAGCTGAATGATTGTAAAAATGCCTAATGTAACTTTAACTGCTTTTTCGCAGTTGCAACAGAAGTTGCCCTCAAAGCAACGGCTGATATTTCTTGGAACAGAATCACAACAATCGCCTAATGTATTACAGCAATCACATACCCTGCAGATTTTTGCATCAAGAATAATCGGGTCAACGCATTGTACCTTTGCTGTAGGGTTAGTGTTTCCAACAGGGTTTTGTTCATCTGCACCGCAAGGAATATAATTTGAGGTGAATATTTTAACATTTCCCTCACTGCCATAAAGAATACATTTTTTACCGAATGTAACAAGTCCCTCTATTGTTGTTGCGGGGGCAGTAGGGCAATTGAGCGCATCAAGACAGACCTTAACGAAAAATGTAAGGTCAACAGAGTAGCAGCCTTTATTGAAAGGAACTTTCTCAACTTCAATGATGCAGTTAAGTATTTCTGCCGAGCGAGGTCTTACAGAGGTTGCGTTTTCAACAACATTCTGTGCGCAATCTGTTAAGTAAACTCTTAAATCGGCAAGGCAGTCTTTATCGGCACAAGAGTCGTAAACTCTGTTTGTGTCAACACAGATTGCTTCTTTCACATGATGAAGGTCAAACCCTTGTGTAGCTTTGTTTTCAGCCATATATCTTCCTCCTGATAGTGATTTGAAGTTTTTTTACTTCACTATCATATTATGAGGATGGCTGAATTTAGTTACATTATTATGGGATTTTTTCACCTAAATTAAAGGGTGGAACATATTCTTCGGAAGCGGAAGAAAGCTCTTGCATAAAACCGTCTTCTATTCCTGAATTATATAAATAGTCTTCTATTTCGTTGTATTCTTCCTGTGTAAGGCGTCTGTTGAGCGAATCGATATTGCAAGAGGGAATAGGGGTAAATTGACTCATAAGGCTGAATAAAATTTCGCCAGGATTAAAATTGTTTTTAACCCAATCAATTATTCTTTTTGTGTTGTGGAGTTGTCCCGGTAAAATCAAATGCCTGATTATTACGCCTTTTTCCATAACGCCATTATCATTGATTATATAATTTCCTGTCTGTCGATACATTTCTTTAATCGCTTTTGTTGCGATGTTGAAATAATCAGGTGCTTTTGAGTAGCACATAGCAAGGCTATCATAAAAATACTTTAAATCGGGAATATATATATCAATTTTACCATCAAGCTTTTCGAGTGATTCAATGCTTTCGTAACCACCACAATTGTAAACAACAGGAACACTCAACTTCTCGTCGAGTGATTTGATAATGGCATCAACAAAATGAGATGGGGTAACAAGGTTTATATTATGTGCGCCTTTGTCTATAAGGTCTTTATAAACATTTTTTAGCTCATCTATAGTTATCTCCTTGCCGAATTTACCTCTGCTGATTTTCTCGTTCTGACAAAAAATGCATTGCAGATTACAGCCTGAAAAAAATATAGTTCCGCTACCATTTTGCGCGCTAATAGGGGGTTCTTCCCAAAAGTGTAAATCAGCTCGTGCTATTACAGGGTTTTGACCCATATTGCAAAAGCCCTTACCGTTATCGGCAAGAGCTTTTCTTTCTTTATTACATTTTCTAGGACAATCGTTGCAAATATACATAATTATTTAAGATATTGGAATGAGAGCCAACCTGAATATTCGCCATATTCAACGTAACCCCAATCACCGCAAACAGTTAAAACTTCAACTTCCTGACCTTTTGGAACTTCTCCGTTACGTTGTGCATCAGAGTGTGGCTTAACTCTTATTCCAAGAGGGTCGTCCTGAGTGCCTATAGTATATTTCCCTGAGCTATGTTTTGGTGTTTCACCTTTTTCTTTTAATTGAAGATAGTTCAGGTTAACCCAACCGCTTACGCCGTCTGCTTCAACAAATGCCCATTCATTGTATGTGCAAAGAACATTTATTTCGCTTCCCTTGGCAAACTCATAAATTCTTTCTGCATCTGACTTTGGTGAAAGTCTTACACCCAGTGGGTCATTCTGTGTAGCAACAGTATATTTACCAGGTGTATTTCCATCCTGAATTACTGGCGCAGTTGTCTGTGGTGGAAGAGTTGTTCCGTTGTTTGAATTGTTTTTTGTCTGTTCAGTTGTACTTATAACTTCCTGTTTTGTAGAATTATCGTTAATTCTGTTTTTTTCTACTACAGTGGATACTATTGCTATTATAGCGGCTAATACTATAAGTGCCACAGATATTGCTAAAACCACATTGTTTTTGTCTTTGAACATAATAATTTTACTCCTTCATAGGCCACATCTTTTTAAATATTATATCAACATAACATGTTAAAATCAATATATTTAAAACATAATGAACATATTGTTAAATATTAGCTTTAAAGTGTTGATATTTTGTCTTATATTATGGTATAATAACATGAAAATGTGTTGGTATGTCTTAAGGCGGTGAAAGTGTGGTTATTTTAGGGATTGACCCCGGCTATGCAATAGTTGGTTGCGGTATTGTCAGATACGAAAAAAACAACTTTTCACTTCTTGGATATGGCGCAATAACAACTGAAAAGGATATGCCTTTTAATAAAAGACTTCAGAAGATTTATGATGATCTTACAGAACTTTTACAAAAGTTTAAGCCTGACGCTGTAAGTATAGAAAGACTTTATTTCAACACAAACCAAAAAACCGCTATCGATGTTGCTCAGGCGAGAGGTGTAATTGTTCTTGCAATAGAAAAAGCAGGTATACCGATTTTTGAGTACACACCTTTACAGGTCAAGCAAAGTATTGTCGGTTACGGAAGAGCAGAAAAAACACAGGTTCAGGAAATGACTAAAATGTTTCTTCATCTTGATAAAATTCCGAAACCTGACGATGCTGCCGACGCTCTCGCACTTGCTATTTGCCATGGTCATTCAAGTGGTTCGCTTATTTTAAATGAAATAAACAGGAGGGGCTGAAATGTTCTATAGTCTTACTGGTAAAATATTAAAAACAGATGAACAGAGTATAGCAATCCTTTGCGGTGGCGTAGGCTTCAGATGCTACACCACAAGACATACTCTTGAAAGTGTTCATCGCTCTCGTAATGACGAGGCTACTGTTTTCACATACCTTAATGTTCGTGAGGATGCCCTTGATTTATTCGGATTTTACACTGAACAGGAGCTTGATGCGTTCAAGCTTCTTATAAGCGTTTCAGGTGTTGGTCCAAAGGCTGCGCTTTCAATTCTTTCTCAGCTTACTCCTGATGGTTTTGCGGTTGCAGTATCTTCAGGTGATGTGAAAGCAATAACTGCTGCCAATGGTGTAGGTCCTAAACTTGCTCAGAGAGTTATTATGGAGCTTAAAGATAAAATATCAAGCGTCAGCTTTATTTCTTCTGAAAGTAGTTCCGTTTCAAGCGCAGTAAGTGCAGTTAACAATATGTCAAATACATCAGAAGCAATTGCTGCTTTAACAGCTCTCGGTTATTCTCAGACAGAGGCTTCTGTTGCGGTAAGTAAGCTTTCACCTGAACTTTCTGTGGAGGAACTTATCAAAGGTGCTTTAAAGAATATGACGCTTCGTTTTTAAGGAGATAAATTATGGATGATTTTTTCATTGCAGAAGAGGAAAGAGTTATTGCTCCTGAATTTATAATGGGCGATAACGAAATCGAAACCTCTTTAAGACCGCATACACTAGAAGAATATGTTGGTCAGGAAAAAGCAAAAGAAAATTTAAAAATATATATTGAAGCCGCCAAAAAAAGAAAAGAGTCTTTAGACCATGTTCTTTTATATGGTCCTCCGGGTCTTGGTAAAACAACTCTTGCAGGTATTGTTGCGAACGAAATGGGAGTTCAGATAAGAGTAACATCGGGTCCTGCAATCGAAAAGCCGGGTGATTTAGCTGCTCTTCTTACTAGCCTTAACGATGGTGATATTCTTTTTATTGACGAAATTCATCGCCTTTCAAGAAGCATTGAAGAGGTGCTTTATCCTGCGATGGAAGATTTTGCCCTTGATATTATCATAGGCAAAGGTCCATCAGCAAGGTCAATAAGGCTCGATTTAAAGCGATTTACTCTTATTGGTGCTACAACTCGTGCAGGTCAGCTTTCAGCACCACTCAGAGACAGATTCGGCGTTATCCTCAGACTTGAGCTTTATTCTCCTGAGGAGCTCTCGAGAATAGTTCAGCGTAGCGCTAATATATTAGGCATTGAAGCGGTCAAAGATGGCGCGTTGGAAATTGCTTCACGTTCGAGAGGAACACCTCGAATTGCAAACAGACTTTTAAAGCGTGCAAGAGACTATGCTCAGGTTATGGGTGACGGCATTATAACAGTAGAATCCGCTCAACAAGCTCTTGAAAGAATGGAAATAGATGAGCTTGGTCTTGATCTTGTTGATAGAAATCTTTTAAAAGCTATGATTGAAAATTATAATGGTGGACCTGTTGGCCTTGAAACAATTGCAGCCCTTATCGGTGAAGAGGCGGTTACAATTGAAGATGTCTACGAACCATATTTAATGCAACTTGGTTTCCTTGCAAGAACACCAAGGGGAAGAAAAGTTACACCTGCAGGTTATAGCCATATGGGTTATAAACCAATAATTGACGATAATACACAAGGTACATTTGAAGCGTATTAGGAGATGACTTTATGGGAAGATTATTTGGTACAGATGGTGCAAGAGGTGTTGCAAACAGTGAAATAACTTGTGAGCTTGCTATGCAGATTGGTAGAGCTGCTGCAATGGTTCTTACAGAGCACACAAACGAAAGACCCAAGGTTTTAATTGGTATGGATACAAGGGCATCATCGCAGATGCTTGAAAGCGCAATTGCAGCCGGTCTTTGTTCTGTTGGTGCGGATGTTAACCTTTTAGGTGAAATTCCTACACCTGCAGTAGCTTATCTTGTAAGAAAATATAAATATGATGCAGCTATTATGATTTCTGCATCTCATAATCCATGTGAGTATAATGGTATTAAAATTTTTCAAGGCAATGGCTATAAGCTTCCTGACTCAATAGAAGAAGAAATCGAAAGTATTATTCTTGATAAATCACAGGTTCCACCAATCAAAATTGGTGGCGATGTTGGTAGAATCAAGCGTTCAAGAACAGCTGCTGCAGACTATATCAAATACCTTTACGGAATTGCTAAGGATGACCTTTCCGAATATGGAATTCTTGACCTTAACGGACTTAAAATAGCAATCGACTGTTCAAATGGTGCAGCGTCAGTTACAGCGCCTGAACTTTTCATGAAACTTTGTGATGATTGCTTCTTTATGGCATCTCATCCTAATGGTACTAATATAAACAATAATTGCGGTTCAACTCATCTTGAGGTACTTCAGGATTTTGTTGTTCGTAATGGTTGTGATGCGGGTCTGGCCTTTGATGGCGATGCAGACAGATTTCTTGCTGTTGACGAAAAAGGTAACGTTGTTGACGGCGATATGCTTATTGCAATCTTTGCAAAGTATATGAAGGAAAAGGGTAAGCTTAAAAATGATACAGCAGTTGTTACTGTTATGAGTAATATGGGCTTCTTTAAGTTCTGTGAAGAAAACGGAATAAATTGCGAAAAAACAAAGGTTGGCGACAGATACGTTCTTGAAAATATGCTTGCCGGCGGTCATTCAATAGGTGGTGAGCAATCAGGTCACCTTATATTCCTTGACCATGCAACAACAGGTGATGGTGAATTATCTGCTTTAAAGCTTCTTTGTATTATGAAAGAAACAGGTAAAAAACTTTCAGAGCTTGCAAGTCAGATGACAGTATATCCCCAGGTTCTTGTTAATGTTCGTGTTTCAGATTTCGGTAAAGTAAAGTTCCCTAGAGATAAAGAAATTAAAAATGCAATTGAGGCTGCCGAAAAAGAGCTTGGTGCAGATGGAAGAGTTCTTGTTCGTGTTTCAGGAACAGAGCCTCTTGTTCGTGTAATGCTCGAGGGCAAGGATGAAGAAAAAATCAGTGTTCTTGCTCAGGAGTTAGCGGAAGTTATTAAGGAGAGATTAATTTAATGCGAGTATCTGATGGTTGGAAGGATTATGAGCTTATAGATTGTTCTGATGGTGAAAGACTTGAAAGATGGGGAGATATTTTCCTTATCCGTCCTGACCCACAGGCTTTATGGAACACGAAAAGAGATAATGCTCTCTGGAAAAAGGCTCACGCTAGATATATCCGTTCCAATTCAGGTGGTGGTGCCTGGCAGTTTTATAAAAAAATTCCCGAAGTATGGCAGATTGGCTACAGAGATTTAACATTTAATCTTAAACCAATGGGCTTTAAGCATACAGGTGTTTTTATTGAACAGGCATGCAACTGGGATTTTGTCAGAGATATTATTAATAAAAGCGGTAGAAACGATGTTAAGGTTCTTAACCTTTTCGGTTATACAGGTGCTGCAACAATAAGCGCTCTTAAAGCAGGTGCTTCCGTTTGCCATGTTGATGCATCTAAAGGTATGGTTCAGTGGGGTAAAGAGAATGCTGTTTCAACAGGCGTTCAGGATAAACCTGTAAGATGGATTGTTGATGATTGTATGAAATTTGTTGCCCGTGAAATAAGGCGAGGTAATAAATACGATATTATCATTATGGACCCACCATCATATGGCAGAGGCCCGGGTGGCGAGGTATGGAAGCTTGAAAATGAAATATACGGCTTTGTTGAACAGTGTTCAGAGCTTTTAACTGATAATTCCTTAGCCGTTTTAATAAACTCTTATACCGCAGGCGTTTCTCCGGCGGTTATGAGCTACATATTAAATACAACTGTTGCAAAGCGTTTTGGCGGCAAGGCAGAAGCTGATGAAATCGGTCTTCCTGTTACACAGACTGGACTTGTGCTTCCTTGCGGTTCAACTGCTATATGGACTAAATGATATGAATAAAATTATTGAATTTAAAAACGTCAGTTTTTCTTACGACGAAGGCGAAGATAGCGTTATAAGCGATTTGAACATTGAGTTTTATGAAGGTCAGTTTACTTGTGTGCTTGGCCATAATGGCTCAGGTAAATCAACAATGGCAAAGCTTATAAACGCTCTTCTCGTGCCGTCAACAGGTAACGTTATATCCTTTGGTTATGATACTTCCGATGAAGACAACGAAATAAATATCCGTCGTAAAATTGGTATGGTTTTTCAAAATCCCGATAATCAGATTGTTGCAACAATCGTTGAAGATGATGTTGCTTTCGGGCCTGAAAACTTAGGGCTTCCTCGGGAGGAAATACGAAAAAGAGTCGATGATGCTCTTAAAATGGTGGATATGTACGAATACAGACACCATGAGCCTCACAGGCTTTCCGGTGGTCAGAAGCAAAGAGTTGCAATTGCAGGTATTATTGCAATGCAAACCAAGTGTATTGTTCTTGATGAGCCTACTGCTATGCTTGACCCAAAAGGTCGCAAAGAGGTTATGGAAGCTCTCCATAAATTAAAAGATGAGTTAGGCATTACAATAATTCTTGTTACCCATTTTATGGATGAAGCCGTTAAGGCAGATAGAGTTATTGTTATGAATAGTGGTGAAGTAAAACTCGATGGAACACCTTTACAAGTGTTCAGCGAAGCAGAATTGCTTTCTTCTATTGGTCTTACAGTCCCTAAGCCATTGGAACTTGCTGTTGAGTTGGAAAAACAAGGAATCAGATTTTCTTCTGCCCCTCTTACTGCAGAGGAATTTACAGAGGAATTTAAAAAATTGGTTAATTGAGGTATTAAAAATGTCCGTTCTTTCGGTGAAAAACTTAATATATGGTTATTCTAAAGGCACACCGTTTGAAAAGGGCGCTCTTAAGGGTGTAAGTGTAGATTTCAATCAAGGTGAAATTGTTGCCGTGATCGGCCACACAGGTTCAGGTAAAAGTACACTTCTTCAGCATTTTAATGGTCTTCTTAAAGCGGATTCAGGCGAAATTCTTTTTGAAGATGTTAATATATATTCTTCAAAAGAAACTTTGCGTAATTGTCGTTTTAATGTTGGTCTATGCTTTCAGTATCCTGAACAACAGCTTTTTGAATCTACTGTTTATAAAGATATTGCCTTCGGTCCATCAAATATGGGTCTTACTGATAACGAGATAAATGAGCGTGTTCACGAAGCGCTTAGTTTTGTTAACCTTTCTGAAGATTATTTATCAAAATCACCATTTGATTTATCAGGCGGCGAAAAGAGAAGGGTTGCAATTGCGGGTGTTCTTGCAATGAAACCCAAGGTTCTTATTCTTGATGAACCAACCGCCGGTCTTGACCCTATAGGCAAAGAAAATCTTCTTAAACTTATAACAGATTACAATAAATCAACAGGCAGTACAGTTATTTTTGTTTCTCACAATATGGACGATGTTGCTGCGGTTGCGGACAGAGTTCTTGTTATGAACGATGGTAAAATACATCTTATGGGTACTGTTGAAGAAGTTTATTCCCAAGGTGAAATGCTTTCTTCATTAGGACTCGATGTACCGGAGATTACAACACTTTTCTTAAAACTTAAATCTGCAGGCTTTGATTTAGGCAAAACAGAATATACTGTTGAGGGTGCAAAAGAATCTATTCTTAACTATCTCTCGAAAGGGGGAGCGTTATGATAAAAGATATTACAATCGGTCAATATTTTCCCGGTAAATCATTTATTCATAAACTAGATGCAAGAACAAAAATAATTCTTACTCTTTTGTTCCTTGTTTTTACGTTCGTGTGTAAGAATTTCTGGGCTTTAGGTTTAATAACATTTGTTGGTGTTGTTTCTTATCTTCTTTCAAGAATTTCGCCTAAAGTTGTGTTAAAAAGTTTCAAGCCTCTGTTACCAATTATACTTCTTACAACTGTCTTGCAGTTGTACTATGTAAAAGATGGTGAAATACTTTTTAGCTGGCGTTTTATTGAAATAACCGATAAGGGCGTGTTTATGGCAATATTTATTGCTATAAGAATACTTGTGCTTCTTCTTGTAAGCTCTCTTCTCACATATACAACATCTCCGACGGATTTGACCGACGCAATTGAAAAACTGCTTTCACCTTTGAAGGTGTTTAAAATAGAAGTGCATACATTCGCAATGATGATGACAATTGCTCTTCGATTTATTCCAACTCTTATTGACGAGATAGACAGAATAATGTCTGCCCAGAAAGCAAGAGGTGCTGATTTTGAAAGCGGTAATCTTGCAAAAAGAGTAAAGGCGCTTTTCCCTATATTTATTCCGTTGTTTATTTCTGCTTTTAAGCGTGCGATTGAGCTTGCGGATGCAATGTCCTGCAGATGTTACACCGGCGGTGAGGGTAGAACACGCCTTCGTCAAATGAAGTTTTCATGGCGTGATGGCGTTGCAGGTGCAATTATTGTTTTAGTATGCGCTCTTGTAGTTGTATTTAACATTTTGTTTGTGAAGGTTATTTAAAATGAGAAATTTATTATTTAAAATAGCCTTTGAGGGCTCCAGATTTCATGGTTGGCAGTTTCAGGAAAATGCAATAACAGTTCAGGGTGAACTTAAATCTGCTTTTTTTCGCCTTACAGGCGAGGATGTAACCATAATCGGTTGCAGTCGTACTGATGCAGGCGTTCACGCCAACGAATATTTTTTCAATGTTAAAACAGAGTCAACAATACCTTGCGAAAGCTTTCCTGTTGCTTTAGCATCGGCAAAGCTTCCGGGAGAGATATCTGTTATTTCTTGTAAAGAAGTTTCAGAGTCCTTTAATGCAAGGTTTGATAGTTTAAAAAAAGAATATATCTATATTTTTGAAAACACAAAAATTCCATCTCCGTTTAACTATAAAAGAACATATCATTATAAATATCCGATGGATGCTGAGCTTATGAATAAAGCATCAAAAGCATTTATTGGTGAACATGATTTTTCAGCCTTTTGTGCAGCAGGCGCTCAGGTTGTTTCCAAAGTCCGTACAATTTATGATGCATCTGTTGAACGCAAAGGAGACCTTGTGATATTCAAGGTGTGCGGTAATGGTTTCTTATATAATATGGTTCGTATAATGGCGGGTACCCTTTTGTATGTGAACATGGGTAAAATAAAAGCTGATGATATCCCTGATATCATTAAAAGTGCAGACAGAGTAAATGCAGGCATAACCGCTGTGCCTGATGGCTTGTATCTTAATAAAGTTTATTTTTCAGGTGAAAAAAATGAAAGTTAAATTAACTGAATTGAATACAGGGTATAAAGGTGAAAAACGAATTTCTCGTTTATCAGAAAAGCAACATGCAAAAGCGATTATTTCAATTGTTCTCGTTGTTGTGTTTGTTTTTACATTTGTTTTATCCTCTGTTGGAATTATTCCTCTTGATGCACTTTTTTTGCGGGCAAAGGTTTCCGTTTCCGGTAGTGCTGAACGTTTTCCTCTTGCAGTAAGCAGTGATTCATCTCTTGTTACCAATATTGCAGGCGATAACATAGTTATTCTTACTACAGAGAATATTGTTATTTATTCTCCGAATGGTAAACAGCTTCTGAATCAGCCTCATATATATGCAAAGCCGGGTATATCTATCAATGGTGAAAAGGTTGTAGTTTTTGATAGAGCAGGTAAAGGTTTTATGCTTATAGATTGCAGTGAACTTGTTTACGAGGGAACTGCTGAAAACACCATTATTTCTGCAGAATATGGTGAAAAGGGGAACTACGCTTTAGCAGTCAAAGGTAGTGGTGCTGAAAGTGCATTGAATGTTTATGATAAACACAATAAAAAAGTTTTCCAATGGAATTGTGCCCATGAGCATATAGTTTCCATTACTTTATCAAAAAACGGAAGATACGCGGGTGTTGCTGTTTTAGGCGCAGAAAATGGTGAGCTTTTCACAACAGTTCAGTATTTTGGCTTTGATTATAAAGAGCCACTTAACACGCAAAAAATAAGTGGTGTAACACCGTTGGATATTCAGTTTACCAAATTCAATGTTGTTACTCTCCTTACGGATAAAGGTGTTTTCCTTGTAGAGAGAAAAGGGGAAGAGTATAAAACCGCTGCGTCATATTACTCTGCAGAGTTTAATTCCTGTGATTTTTCTCAAAACGGAAAGTATATTGTAACTCTTGCAAAATATGGTAGTGAAAATGTATTTGAAATAAACCTGTTTTCAAAGTCGGGTAAAATTAAAGAAACAATATCTATAGATTTTGAAATTAAAAGTACAAGGATGTCCGATAAATATATTTTCGCTTTAGGTGAAAATAAAGTAATGGTTTATAATTTAAGTGGCGCCAATGTGGCAGATATTTCATTTAAGGGTGAGGCGTTTTCGCTTCTTCCTACTGATGATTTCGTGTATATTGCGTCTCTTGATAAAATAACACGATGCTTTTCTTACGGTGATACTACCGTTGAGTTGAGTGCATAAGTTTTAGGAGGTTCATTTTATGAATATTTTTGATATCGTAGTTGTTGCAATAGTTGTGCTTGTCATTGTAATGTCTGCTAAAAAAGGTTTTGTTGCAACTTGCCTTGATTCTTTTTCAATGGTGATTTCGGCATTTGCTTCATACAAGCTTTGCGCACCTGTTTCTAACAGTCTTTATGATATGTTTATTAAAGACCTTGTTAAAACAGAATTCAGACAGGCTCTTGATGAAATGTCATCATCGCTTTCCGTTAAAGAGAAGGTTGCCGGTATGGTGTCATCTCTTCCTGAAACTGCAGTTAAATTAGCTAAGAGTATGGGAATTGATGTTAACAATATTTCGTCAGTAGTTGCTCAGTCTGATGCAAACAACGATACATTAATAGAAACAATTGCCGATACATTAGCGTATGATATTATGATTACACTTACAGAAATTGTTGTGTTTATTATTTTGTTTATACTTGTAACTCTTCTTGTAAGATTTGTGTCATCATTCTTCTCACATAACCTTGAGAAGCTGCCTTTTGTAGGCAAGCTTGATACCTTGCTTGGTGGTGCTTTAGGTCTTGTTAAAGCTCTCGTTATTGTATTTGCAGGTAGTGTAGTCGTATACATAGTTGCCAGAACTTCAGAGCCGGGACCAATTCTTGATATGGTTCTCAGTTCAAAGGTTTATATGTTTATGGACCAATATAACCCTATTTTTGATGTTTTGAAAGGTTAAGGTGTTTTTTATGAAAGATTTATTTAAAGGTTGTTGGACAATACCTAATCTTCTTAGTTTGTTAAGAATAGTCGCAGTTCCGTTTTTTGCATATTTCTTTATTAAAGGGGATGCTCTCTGGGCTATTATAGTTCTTTTCCTTTCGGGTGTTTCTGATTTTCTTGATGGCAAAATTGCCCGCAAATTCAATCAGGTAAGCGATTTAGGTAAAGTTCTTGACCCTGTTGCAGATAAACTTACTCAGATTACACTTGCAGTTCTTCTTTTCATTTCATTTAATGGAGCAAATAATGAGATGCTTAAAGCATTCAGTTGGGTTTTCCTTGTGTTTATAATCAAGGAGGCTATAATGGTGCTTTTCGGTGGCTTTATGATAATTATTGGTCTTCGTCCAAGTGCTGCGGAGATATTCGGTAAGGTTTCAACTTTTGCTTTTTATGCAATAATGCTTCTTGTTGTTGCCTTTGGTCCTGAAGTAGGTTTATTAAAGAACTTATTCCAGATTCCTGAAATGCTTATGATGATACTTGTAGTGATTTCGGCAATACTTACAATTGTTGCGTTCTTCAGCTATTTCCCTGACACATTCCGTCAGTTTAAAGAATTAAAAGAGAAAAAGTCAAATAAATAAAACACAAAATCCGGGAGAATTAAATGAACAATAAAATGATTTGCAGTAAATGTAAGCAACGTCCTGCGGTTATATTTGTATCACGTGTTGATGGTGAGAAAACAACACAGGAAGGCTTTTGCATTAAGTGTGCAAGTGAATTGAATATAGGCCCAATAAAGCAGATGATGCAGAATATGGGTATCACTGAGGATGACCTCGATGCAGTGAGTGAACAGTTCAGTGATTTAATGGATAATATGGATGGTTTCCAGCTTGGTGGCGCAGGTACGATGCCATTTATGCAGAACTTCTTTAACAATGATGCTAACGGACCCCAAGTGGGTGGTGGTGAATCTGCCGAGGTTTCAGAACCTCAGGAAGATGAAACGGATGATAAGTCAAAAAAGAAAAAGAAGAATAAGCATAAAACAAAACGTAAATTCTTAGGTTCATATTGTACTGATTTAACTGCCAAAGCCCGCGAAGGTAAAATTGACAGAATAATCGGCAGAGAAACAGAGATTTATCGCGTAACACAGATTCTTTGCCGAAGAACAAAGAACAATCCTTGCCTTATCGGTGAGCCCGGTGTAGGTAAAACCGCTATAGCAGAAGGTCTTGCTCTTAAAATCGCAGCAGGCGAGGTTCCTGCAAGGATTGCAGATAAAGAAATTCATCTTCTTGACTTAACCTCTCTTGTTGCAGGTACACAGTTCCGCGGTCAGTTTGAAAGCAGAATCAAAGGTCTTGTTGACGAAGTTAAAGAAGAGGGTAATATTATTCTTTTCATTGACGAGGTTCATAACCTTGTTGGTACAGGTGATGCGGAAGGCTCAATGAATGCGGCTAATATTTTAAAGCCTGCTCTTTCACGTGGTCAGATTCAGGTTATTGGTGCTACTACCTTTAATGAATATAGAAAGCATATAGAAAAGGATGCTGCTCTTGAAAGACGATTCCAGCCTGTTAAGGTTGAAGAGCCATCTGTTGCTGATTGCTATAAAATGCTTATAGGCATTAAGGAATATTACGAGGATTTCCACAAGGTAAAAATCTCTGATGCTCTTGTTTACAGAGCTGTTCTTCTTTCAGAAAGATATATAAATGACCGTTTCCTTCCTGATAAAGCAATTGACCTTCTTGATGAGGCATGTACATGCGCAAACCTCAGGAATGTTGCAATAAGCGATTATGAAAAACTTTCTGCAAAAATAATTGAGCTTAATGAGCGTCAGGAAGAGCTTCTTGATGTTACAGATGAGCAAGGTCCTGATTATGAAGCGATTTCAATGCTTAAGGCAGAAAAAATTGCTCTCGAAAAACAGGCGGCCGAGCTTAAAATTAAAGCAGATGATAACGATGTTACGGAAGAAGATGTTGCTAAGGTTATTAACCTTTGGACAGGTATACCAACATCCAAAATCATTGAAAATGATATGAAAAAGCTTTGCAACCTTGAAGCTAAGCTTAAATCACGTATTATTGGTCAGGATGAAGCAGTAGAAGTGCTTTCTGCTGCTATAAGACGTTCAAGAGTACAGATTTCAGCAGTAAGAAAGCCTGCGTCATTTATCTTTGTAGGTCCAACAGGCGTTGGTAAAACAGAGCTTGTTAAACAACTTGCAAATGAACTTTTTGAGACTCCTGAAACTCTTATAAGGCTTGATATGTCAGAGTTTATGGAAAAGCATAGCGTTTCAAGGCTTATTGGTTCACCTCCAGGTTATGTTGGCTATGATGAAGCAGGTCAGCTTACAGAAAAGGTAAGAAGAAAGCCTTATTCAGTAGTTCTTTTTGATGAAATCGAAAAAGCTCATCCTGATGTTCTTAACATCCTTCTTCAGATTCTTGACGAAGGTAAAACAAACGACGCTCAGGGTAGAACTGTAAGCTTTGAAAATACTGTTATTATTATGACATCTAATGCAGGTAGTCATATAACTGAGAATGCTTTAGGCTTTAACAGAGATAAGAATCAGGCTTCTAAAGATAAGGTTATGAAGGCTCTTAAAGAGTTCTTAAGACCTGAATTCCTTGGCAGAGTAGACGAAATTGTTGTTTTCAATACGCTTGGCAAAGAAGAACTTATAAAGATTACAGAAATTCTTATCGAAGAATTTAGAGGACCTTTAAACGATAAGGGTATTAAGCTTACAATCGGTAAAGGCGTTTATGAAATAATTGCAGAAATGTCTGAAGATGGTGGCAGAGGTGCACGTGATATAAGACGCACCATAAGAAAGACTGTCGAGGATCAGGTTGCAAATATTCTTATTAATAACGCAGAACAGCTTGTAAAAGAAATCGTTGTTTCTGCTAAAAATGGAGAAATCAAAGTAGATTTCAAATCATAAAAAATTTGCCGGCAGATACATTCTGTCGGCATTTTAGGATAATTGTATGGGTAAGAGTGTTATTGGTATATTAGCCCATGTGGATGCAGGTAAAACCACATTGGCAGAAGCGCTCCTCTATAAAGCAGGCGCAATAAGAAAACAGGGTCGTGTTGATAATGGTGATACGGCTATGGATACTCATGCCCTTGAAAAAGAACGAGGAATAACTATCTTTGCGGGAGAATCTCATTTTTCTCTTGGTGATTTGGAGATAGCGCTTCTTGATACTCCTGGTCACGTGGATTTTTCTGCAGAAGCAGAGCGTGTTTTGAAAGTTCTTGATTATGCTGTTCTTGTAATAAGTGGTACAGATGGTGTACAGGCTCATACAAGAACCTTGTGGCGACTTTTAAAAGCATATAACATTCCAACGTTTGTTTTTGTAACAAAAATGGATTTTGCAAGATTGAGCGCAGAAAATATAATGGATGATATGCGCCAGCTTTGCGGAGAAAGTTGTGTTAATTTTTCAACAGCAAATATTGACGAAAGAAACGAAAATATTGCAGTTAACGATGAAACGCTTCTTGAGAAATATCTTGATACTAACCTAATTGATGATGAAGATATTTCAAGCTTGATTTTACAGGGTAAGCTTTGTCCATGCTTTTTTGGCTCAGGCTTAAAATCTGAGGGTATCGACGAGTTTTTAGATGCTCTTTCTAAATACATAAAAGTTAAAAAATATCCTTCTGAATTTGGTGCTAAGGTTTTTAAAATTTCTCACGATTCAAAAGGTGAAAAGTTGGCGCATATTAAAGTTACAGGTGGCATTCTTAAGGTTAAAGATGTTGTTGAATATAACGGCAAAGGCGAAAAGATAAATAATATAAGAGTTTATTCTGGCATTAAATATAATGCTGTTGATGAAATGCAGGCTGGCGGTGTATGCGTTGTAACAGGCCTTACAAACATTAAATGCGGTGATGGTTTAGGCTTTGAAAAGGAAACAAAAAGCGTTTTTCTTGAGCCTGTTATGAATTACAGAGTTGTGCTTCCTAAAAGTGTTGACGCCCAGACCTTTTTACCGAAACTCAGGCAACTTGAAGATGAAGACCCTCAGTTAAAGGTAAGTTGGAATAGCTTTCTTCAAGAAATAAATGTTGCTCTCATGGGTGAGGTGCAAACAGAAATTTTAAAAAGCCTTATAAAAGAACGTTTTGATTTAGATGTGGAAATTGATTCAGGTAAAGTTCTTTATAAGGAAACGATTAACAACAAGGTTGAAGGTGTTGGCCACTATGAGCCTTTACGCCATTATGCCGAAGTTCATTTGATTCTTGAACCCGTCGAAAGAGGTAAAGGAATTGTCATAACATCAAAATGTGGTGAAGATGTGCTTGACCGCAACTGGCAGAATTTAATTCGCACTCATTTGGCGGAGAAAGAGCATTTAGGCGTTTTAACAGGCTCACCTATAACAGATATTAAAATTACTCTTGCTGCCGGTAGAGCCCATCTGAAGCATACAGAGGGTGGCGATTTCAGGCAGTCTACATATCGAGCAATTCGTCAGGGATTGATGCAGGCAGAGTCCCAACTCCTTGAGCCATACTATTCCTTCAGGCTTGAGGTGCCAACAGAAAATATAGGCAGAGCAATCAACGATATCCGTATGATGAACGGCACAATAGAAGGTCCTGAAGATTTAGGTGGTGTTTCTGTCGTTACCGGTAAAGCTCCTGTTATATGTATGAATGGTTACGCATCTGTTGTGGCGTCATATACAGGTGGCAGAGGTCGTTTTTCTTGCGATGTTTGTGGTTATGATTTGTGCCATAATGCTGACGAGGTTATAGAAAGCTTTAAATATTCTCCAGAAAGTGATTTGGAGAATACTCCCGATTCTGTTTTCTGTGCCCACGGCGCAGGCTTTAATGTAAAGTGGGATGAAGTTAAGAATTATATGCATATTGATTCCTGTCTTCAGCAAGAAAAGAATCCGTATGAGGTTACATATAACAGCCGTAATTTCCATATTGACGATAAAGAACTTGAAGCTATAATGGAAAGAGAATTCGGCAAGGACAAGCATCCGTACTACAGAGTAAGCCACAATAAAACTCCTGCAAAACCGGTAAGCTCGGAATATAATCCGGTTGTCAGAAAGAAATATGTTATAGTTGATGGCTATAATGTGATTTTCGCGTGGGACGACCTAAAGAAAATTGCTACCGATAATTTAGAGGCAGCAAGAGATAAACTCGCTGATATTTTATGTAACTACAGTGCGTTTACTAAAACAGAAACTGTTCTTGTTTTTGATGCATATAAGGTGAAGGGTAATACAGGTGAACGCTTTAACTATAACAATATCCGTATTGTATATACCAAAGAGCGTGAGCTTGGGGATAACTATATCGAAAAAATTATCAGTGATATTGGTAAGAATGAAAATGTACGCGTTGTAACATCAGATAATCTTATTCAGCTTTCTGCAGTAAGGTACGGAGTTCTCCGCGTTTCTGCCAAAGAGTTTGAAAAAGAAGTTAAGAAGATTGACGAGCGTATAGATGAGCTTCTTTATAAAATAAATAAACCCCGACCACAGAAGGTAGGGGAGCTTATTGAACTGATAAAAAGCACACAGGAAAATTGACAATATTAAACGTTACTACTATAATTATAAAAAACATTGAAAAGGTGAAAATATGTCTCTTAAAACATTTATTGATAAATACAGAAATCAGTTTAAAGCTATGGCGTCAGACTATGACCAGCCGTTTGAACTTTCCAAGGAAGACCCAATTGAGTTTATTGATAGTGAAAATGTAAGGTTAACCTTTGCAAATATTGCTGATACACACCTTATAGACAATGAAAGTGCAACAATAAATCTTGATAACTTTTTTCAGGATATTTCAAATGCTAAAGGCAATTTTGATGCAGTATTAATCGCAGGAGACCTTACAGATTACGGTAAGGTTACAGAATACAACAGATTTTTCAATGTTTTTGATAAGTATAAAAATATATTTAAGCTTTTCGTTACAATGGGTAACCACGATGTCCGCTTCCTTTTTCCAAGGAATCAGAAGATTATAATGGATAAGGTTAACGAGTATCTTGGTATAAATACAAACGAAAAAAGCTATTATTCCTATGATGTTAATGGTTACACTTTCATTGTAATAGGTACAGAAAAGCGTGTTCTTGAAAAAGCATACATAACAAAGGACCAGATTGATTTCCTTGATAGAGAGCTTGCGAGAGCAACAAAAGACGG